>DATGWU010000523.1:0-8188 GCA_035299345.1 Rhizobium sp. | reverse complement strand
TGCCGCCGGAAATCTGCAGGAAGGCGACGCTGTCGGGAGCGGGGTCGGCCGGAAGCGCCACCTCGCCCGCGGGCAGATCGTCGAGCGCCTGGAACTCCTCCGCCTCTCCGACCACGAAGACGTGGCGGAGCGCCGTCACCTGCTGTTTCACCCTGCGAGCGAACGCGCGATAGTCGAAGCCGCCATGCCGGTCCACCGCGATGTAGCCGACCGCTTCGGCTCGGCGGAGAAAATGGGTGATCTCCGCCTCCCTGTGCGCCGGAAGCGAAAACACCGGGATCAGGCCGGCGCGGAAGAGGCCGAAGACGACGGAGAGGAATGCGGCGCAATTCGGCAGTTGCACCACCACCCGGTCGCCGGGCGTGAGGCCCGCGGCGATGAGCCCGCGGCCGATCCGTTCAGCCCGCTCGTGCAGCTCGCGGTAGGTCCAGCGGCCGTCAGTGCCGACGACGGCGAGGTTTTCCGGATAGGCGGCGGCCGTCCTGCGCAGCAGGCCGAACATGGTTTCGCCGCGCCAATAGCCCTTTTCCCGATAGCAGTCGGCGAGGTGCTGCGGCCAGGTCTGTCGAAGCGGCTGCATCTCAGGCCTCCCCGATCTGGGCGACGGAAAGGCCGAACGCTTCGAGCATGGCGGAGAACTTGTGGGCGGTCTCGGCAAGCTCGCCCTCCGGCGTCGAGCCCGGCACGATCCCAGCGCCGGCATAGAGGCGGGCGTTCCGGCCCTCGATCTCGGCGCAGCGGATCGAGACATACCAGCGGCCGTCGCCGGAGGAATCGCACCAGCCGACGGCACCGGCATAGAAGCCGCGGTCATAGCCCTCAAGGTCACGGATGGCCGCGTCGGCCTCGCTACGCGGCATGCCGCAGACCGCCGGCGTCGGGTGCAGGAGCGCCGCAAGCTCGATGCTCGACGTTCCGATATCCTTGAGTGTTCCTTTGATCCGTGTGCCGAGATGCCACATGCTGCGCGTGGCCTTCAGCGTCACACCGTCCGGCGCGGCAAGGTCCGTGCAGAGCGGCGACAGCACGTCCATGATCTGCTCGACCACCAGCGCATGCTCGCGGCGATCCTTCCCGGAACGCAAGAGCGCCTCCGCCGCCTCCCGGTCCTGCGCACCGTCGGGGCTGCGCCGCGCGGAACCGGCAAGCGGATGAGAGAAGACGCGTGGTCCCCGTCGCTCCACAAGGAGTTCCGGCGTCGCGCCCACGAGGAAGCGCGGGCTTGCCTCCCGCGGCGGCAACGGCGTCGCGAACGTCACGACGGCATCGTCCACGGCGAGCCTCGCGATGAGGGCGGGAATGGAAATGTCGCTGCCGACGGTGAGCCTGACGCTGCGTGACAGGACGATCTTGCGCAGGCTGCCTCCATCCTCGCACAGCCGCTCCAGACCGCGAGCAACGGCCATCGAGAAGACCTCTGCCGGCGGCTCTGCCGTCACCTGCATGCCGAAACCCTGCGGCGCGACGTAACCACCGGGCACGCCGAGTTCGTGGCGCCCCATGACCCGGAGCGCTTTTTCCGGACGGAGGAGATAGGCGGAGGCCTCGCGGGCATAGGGAATGGCGCCGACCAGGATATCGGGACCGGTCGGGTGCTCTTCGAAATGGCGCCGGACGCGGCTGGCGAGATCGGAGATGGTACCGCCCGGCAGCTCCCGCGCGACGCCATAGGCAAGCAGGGTCTCGTCGCCGGACCGGAGCACATAAGACGGCCGGTTCGCCGGGAAGGCCCGATCTTCGGGCAGTATGTCATTCAAGGTCGACGGATGGACCATGGTGGACTCCTGTAGCTCGGTTTTCTGCCGACGAACGCCGTGGCGTCCGGTGGCTCACTTCGTCCAGTAGGTGCCCTCTAGCGGCACGGCGGTGCGGGCATTCAGCTCGTTGAGAGCCTGTCCCGCGTCGAAATCCGTAAAGGCGCGCGGATAACACCACGCCGCGATCAGTTGCATCGCCAGGAGGTCGAAGCCGGGCGCCAGCAGCTGCGACGACATGCCGTGGACCCGTCCGGCCGCGACCGCCGGCAGGCTTGAAAAGCCGGGCCGTGAGAAGAGCCGCACAAGCGAGGCCTCGGTCGTTTCGGCGTCATAGGAGGGCCCGATCAGCAGGCCGTTGCGCTTTTCCATGTAGGGGCCACCGGTCGCGACATAGACCTCCGGGCCGGAGGAGATCACGTGCTCAACGCTCACCTGCCCGAATGGACGCCCCTTCAGGATCTCGCCGACATTCCGCACCTTGAGGAGCGCGAGTATCCGGCCGAAGTTCTCGGTCCCCGGCGAGTTGCAGCAGGCCTCGGTCGTCGAGGCATGCGTCTCCATGAAGACGGTCGGCGATCCGGCTGCGGCAGCCTCATCGACACGGGCCACCAGCCTGGAGATTTCCTCGTCCCGGAAATCCGCGAAGGCATCGGCCGCCGCCCCGTTTCCCGTCAGCCGGCCGAGCAGTCGGATACTCTCCCCGGTATGGGCGAGCGGATCGAGCGTGAAATCGACATAGGCGACGGGAATGCCGAGCGCTTCGATCTGCGCGACCTGCTCGGGTGCCACGTGCGAATAGAGCGAGAGCACGACCAGATCGGGCTCCGCCGCGGCGATTTCCTCCACCGAGAGGTTCTGCTGGTTGCTCGCGATCTGCGGCAGCCCGTCGATTGCCCGAAATCGGGTGCGATAGGACTGGTAGAGATCTTCGCCGATCCGTGCGACGTCGTGCGGCCAGGCCGTAACGAGTGCCGGCGCCTCCTTGCCAACGAACGAGAGGGCGATGATGATGCGGGCATCATCGACGGCCAGCCTGTGGGCGGGCGCGCGCAGATGGACCTCACGACCCTTGAGATCGGTCGTGACGATCTCGGCCTTTGCGGCGAAGGCCGGCAGCAGCGTCACGAGCACGAGGGCGAGTATCCCCGGCAGGCGGATTATCTCCGACCACGCTGCGGCATGTCTGTGCCAGAACATCGCGGCGACCTTCATGCGGCGACGCCGGCGACCGACACCCGTTCGCCGGCGGGGGCCCGCGGACGGATGAAGGTCATGCCGTCGCCGAGCGGCACGAGCGACATGTCCACCCGGTCGTCGGACTGGATCTTGAGATTGAGGCTGCGAAGCGCCACCGTTTCCGGCCTTGTGTCCTCCGGGTCGGCCACCGACCGCCCCCAGAACATGTTGTCGAAGCAGATCAGGCCGCCGGGCCGTACGAGCTTCAGGCAAAGCTCGTAGTAGGCGTCATAACTTTCCTTGTCGGCATCGATGAAGGCGAAGTCGAAGCCGGCGCCACCCTCCTCCGCCAGGATCCCCTCGAGGGTCCGCGTGGCATCCCCGAGCCGCAGGTCGATCCGATCGTCGAGACCGGCCTCCTGCCAGTAGGATCTCGCGATCGCCGTCCATTCCTCGCTGGCGTCGCAAGCGACGAGGATGCCGTCCTCCGGCAGGACGTCCGCGACGCACAGGGCGCTGTATCCGGTGAAGGTGCCGATTTCGAGCACGCGCCTTGCTCCTATGCTCTGGGCCAGGAGCGCCAGCAACTGACCGGCGGCGGGAGTGGTCATCATGTGACCTTCGGCAAGGGCGAGCGTCTGCTCCCGCAAGCGCCTGAGGAGCGGCGTCTGGCGCGTGCCGCAATCGATGACGTACTGACGAATCTGCTGGTCCGAGATCTTCGGCATTCTGCTCTCCATTCTCGTTCTTGTTCGCCGCTCACCACTTGTATTTCAGCGTGGCGTAGACGGTGCGGGTGCTGCCGTAGAAGCAGGCGGTCGTCGAACTGCAGCTCGACACGTATTCCTTGTTGAAGATGTTGCTCGCCGCAACGTTCAGGCTCAGCCCGGCAAGATCGGGATTGCGGCGACCGAAATCGTAGTCGAGAGCCGCGTCGAAGAGCGTGAAGGCGGAGACCTTGAAGCTGTTGGCCTCGTCGCCGTAGGTCGAGCCGACATAACGCACGCCTGCACCGAGCCCGAGGCCTTCGAACGCCCCGTCTTGGACGCTGTAATGGACCCAGAGCGAGGCAACATCCTCCGGCACCGCATAGGGCCGATTGCCGACATAGGCCGCGGTCGCGTTCTCGGTCATTTCGGCGTCCATATGGGTATAGGCTGCGGTGACATCCCAGCCGGCGTCGAATGCCAGCTTGGCCTCGAGCTCCACACCCGTTGTCGCCACCTCCGCGACCTGCAGGTAATAGCCGGGATGGGCAGCATCCGAGGTCGTCATGTTGGATTGGACGAGGTGATAGACGGAGGCGGCGAGATAGCTGTCCGAGCCTTCCGGCTGGTATTTGACGCCGGCTTCGATCTGTCGGCCTTCGACGGGATCGAGCGCGACGCCGCCGGCGGCGCTGTAGCCGAGCCCGGTCGGCGGTTCGAACGAGGTTGCGTAGCTCACATAGGGTGCGATGCCGGAATCGAAGAGATAGGCCGCTCCGACCCTGCCGGTGAAGGCGTGGTCGTCCTGCTCCGTCGAGGTGGTGACACCGGTCGCGAGTGTGGCCGTGTCGGTCTTTATGTCGTAGCTGTCGTAGCGTCCGCCGAACGTCACGTTGAGCTTGCCGAACTCGATCTGGTCCTGCGCGTAGAGGCCGGTCTGGCTCGTCAGCTGACGGGTGTCGGAGGTGAAGGCCGGGACGGCGTTTGCCGCGCCATAGACCGGGTTGAGGTAGTCGATCGACGGCACCGGCCCGGTCCCCATCAGGCGGTCGGCGTCGGCATACTGATAGTCGAGGCCGAAGAGCAGCGTGTGGGCCAGCGGTCCGGTGTCGAAATCGGCCTGGAACTGATTGTCGACGACGAAGGCATCGACCTCTTCCTGAAGATGCGAGGCGAGCCGGGTGATCGTCGTTCCGGTCATCGAGCGCCCGCTGAGGCCGATATGCTCGCTCTCGACATGCATGTAACGCAGGTTCTGCCGGAAGGTCAGATAGTCGTTGAGGTCATGCTCGAACTCGTAGCCGAGGCGCGTCGTGCGGCGCTCGAAGCTGTCGAAATCCGGATCGCCCACGTTGAAGTCATAGGGAATGTCCGGATAGCTACCGTTCGCATAGGCGGTACCGGCCGCCGGCAAGCCGGCCGGATAGGCGCTGGCCGGATCGTCTGTATAGTTGAACAGGAGTGTGAGGCTGGTGCCTTCCTCCGGCTTGATCAGCAGAGAGGGAGACACCGAGAACCGCTTCGAGGTCACATCGTCGAGATTGGTCTCGTTGTAGCGGCCGGAGGCCGCCAGCCGGTAAAAGAGGATATCGCTGCCGGCGACGGGACCGCCGAGGTCGATCGTTCCCTTGACATATCGGTCCGTCCCAACCGTCAGCCCGGCCTCGTGGTAGGGCTCCTCGGTCGGATGCTTGGAGACGAGATTGACGAAGCCGCCCGGCGCCATCTGCCCGTAGAGCACCGACGACGGGCCACGCACAACATCAATGCGCTCTACGTCGAACAGCTCCACGGTCGGCTGGGAGAAGGAGAGGCCGCGCTGCATGCGCAGGCCGTCGAGATAACCGATGAAATTCTGGTAGTTGGCCATGCCCATGCCGCGCACGGGCACGATGTCGTAGCGGTCGTTGCTGCGAATGTCCGGAGTGACCCCCGGCGTGTAGCGCAGCGCCTGCGCGGCGGTCGCCGCACCCTGTTGCTCGAACTGCGTCTTCGTCACCACGGAGACCGCCTGCGGCGTCTTGATGAGCGGCGTCCCCGTCTTGGTCGCACTGCGCGCACTCTTGGCGACGAAGGTGTCGCCTGTCCTGTCGGCCGGATCGCCCTGCTGGGTGATCACGATTTCCTCGAGAACGGTCGAGTCCTGAGCCGCCGCGGCAAACGCGGCCAGAACTGCCAGCAGGCTCACCGATCCCCTGTACCCCCAACGCAAAACCCGAACTCTCACAAGGCCCCCGCAACGTCAAATTAATATGATTGCTTTACTCATGTTTTCTATATAGCAAGGTCCTGCTTGGACCAATGCCGAGGTCTTTTGCGCACCGCGAAATTTCTTTTGCGAATTCGTGCGGGCATCCATGCTGGAGGGCGCCATGGGCGACATCATTCGGACCGGTGACTTCATCGATCGCCTGCAGCGCCAGAACAGGACGGTCTCGGTGGTCGAAAACGATCCTGGATCCGATTCCTCGATGATGCGCGGGCGGTTTCGCGACATTGAACTCCGGCGCGGGCTCAGCGTGCACGTCTCGGACGTCGTGAGCCTCTGCGACCTGACGGCGGAAACCGAGATCGGGCCCCACATCTCGATCAAGTTCTTCTTCCAGGGAAAGATCGATGCCGAGATAGGCAACCGGCGACTACCCTCCCCGCAGCAGGTCCCTTCCTCCTCGCGCTGGATTCCGGCCGCCTGCATGCTGGCCAATCGCGACAAGGAACGCTTCCGCAATCACACCACCGCCGGCAATCACATTCGCAAACTGAAAATTAGGATCGAGCGGGAATGGCTCACGGCCGGCGACATGTTCGCGGACCGTACCGCCGGCGCGATCGAGTGCTTCTCCCGGGGGCCGCTCGAACTGCTGTCATGGGAGCCGACGCCCGCCCTTCTGAAACTGGCAAACAGGATCATGTCGCCCCCTGACGAGGAGGCGTGCCTCGCCCATCTCTTCCTCGAGGCACAGACCCTTTCCGTCATTCATGAGTGCTTCAGACTGCTCGCCGACGGCAGATCGGAGGCCGCGACCGCGGCCCTGAGAGCCTCGGAAGAAAGGAAACTAGCGGAAGCGGAAGACTATATTCTCGATTGCACCGGACGACTGCCGTCCGCCGACGAAATCGCGACGCATCTGTCGGTCAGCGTCAACACGTTGCACCGCCTCGTCCGGCTCGGACGCGGCACCGGCACGGCGAGCTTCGTGCGTACGGCGAAGCTCAGGCAGGCACGACGCGCCATCGAGAGCGAAGGCATGCAGATCGCACGCGCCGCCCATCTCGCCGGCTATTCAAGCCCGGCGAATTTCTCGACCGCCTTCAGACGGGAATTCGGCATCCCGCCGAAGGTCGTGCGCGGCTAGAACCGCCTATCAGCCGCCGCGGACCAGGATCGCCCTGAAATCGTTGACATTGGTCAGCGTCGGCCCGGTCACCACCTGCCCGCCGATCGCCCCGAAGAAGCTGTGAGCATCGTTCTCCGCCAGCGCCTTTTCAGGATCGAGACCGAGGGACTGCGCACGGGCAAGCGTATCGGGACCGACGACCGCGCCAGCGACTTCGGCCGCGCCGTCGACGCCGTCTGTGTCGCAGGCGATCGCACGAATGTCCTCGGCGCCTTTCAGCGCCAGTGCGAGCGCCAGGCAGAATTCGGCGTTCGGACCGCCCACGCCCTTGCCCCGCCGGGTTACGGTGAGCTCGCCGCCGGAGAGCAACAAGGCCGGAGGCTCGCCGGGCTTCATCTTCGCCTCTATGGCAAGGGCCTGTTCAGCCTGGGCAGCGGCCACCTCGCGCGCCTCGCCTTCGAGGCTGTCACCCAGCAGGTGGACGGCGCAGCCGGCCCGTTCGGCGAGCACCGCCGCCGCATTCAGCGACTGCCTGGGCGCCGCGTAGATGATGTTCTCCACCCTCGAGAGCCTCGGGTCGCCCGGCGGAATGACGCCGCTCGGACGATCGAGGGCCTCCCGCACGCTCGCCGGAACTTCGATCTTCCATCGCCGCAGGACGTCGAGCGCGTCTTCACGGGCCGAGCGTTCGCCGACCGTCGGACCCGAGCCGATGAACGCCGGATCGTCGCCGGGCACGTCGGAGATCATCAGCGCCAGCATTCGCGCGGGATAGGCGGCGGCGGCAAGCTGGCCGCCCTTTACCCGACTCAGGTGCTTGCGCACCGTATTCATCCGGTCGATCGGCGCGCCGGAGGCAAGAAGGGCCGCGTTGACCGCCTGCTTGTCGGCAAGCGAGACACCCTCGACGGGCTGTACCAGAAGTGCCGACGCCCCGCCGGAAATCAGCGCCAGAACGAAATCGCCCTCCTTTGCCGTCGCAAGCAAGTCCAGCATGCGGCGGGTCGCGACAAGCCCCGCTTCGTCGGGCACCGGATGGGCGGCCTCGACGATCTCGATGCCCCGGCAGGGCCGCGCATAACCGTAGCGCGTGATGACGAGACCCTCGCAAGGGCCCCATTCCGCCTCGACCGCCTCCGCCATTCGCGCGCTCGCCTTGCCGGCACCGACCACAATCACCCGCCCCTCGGGTTTCGGCGGCAGGCAAGCC
>DATGWU010000522.1:0-5907 GCA_035299345.1 Rhizobium sp. | reverse complement strand
GCGCGGCCATTATCACCCTCGGCGCCCGTGGCGCGCTCTATCACACTGCGACAAGGAGCGAGTTCGTCCCTGCCTTTTCCGCCGGCAAGGTCGTCGATACGACCGGTGCGGGGGATGCTTTCCTTGGCGGGTTCGCAACCGCGCTCTCGGAGGGCCGGGATCCAGTGGAGGCCGTGCGCTTCGGCTGCGCGACGGCGGCAATCGCCGTGACGCGGCCGGGCACGGCTCCGGCCATGCCGACGCGCGCCGAGATCGACGCCCTTCTTTCGAAAGCCTAGACGAGCAACCGTGCCGCCGAAACGCGTGCGCCGCGCCGACGCTTGAGCAAGCGATCGGCGCGGCGCTCTCTCGGGAGCTTCGGGAAAGGTCAGGCGGTCAGAGCCGCCTCCTTGATCCGCTTTTTGGCGCGGCGCGACAGATACCAGGGCAGGATGGCGACGGCGGCGGCCATGACCCAGAGGACGATCGAGATCGTGCTCTGGAAGAGGATCGACGGATCGCCGCCGCTGATCGCCAGTGCATTGCGCAGGTTCACTTCCATCACCCGTCCGAGGACGAAGCCCAGGATGAGCGGGGCCATGTCGAAGCCTGCCTTGCGGAGCAGCCAGCCGATCAGGCCGATGCCGAGCATCAGGAAGATCGAGAAGACCGAGGCGTGGGTCGAATAGACGCCGACGATCGACAGCACCAGGATGCCGGGAACGAGGAGCCAGTTCGGAACCGTCAGCACCCGGGCGAAGATGTTGACGAGCGGCAGGTTCAGCGCCAGCAGGATGAAGTTGCCGACGAAGAGCGAAGCGACGAGGCCGCCGACGATCTCCGGCCGTTCGACGAGCAGCATCGGACCCGGCTGGATGTTGTAGAGCATCAGCGCGCCGAGCATGACGGCGGTGGTGCCGGAACCCGGGACGCCGAGGGTCAGCATCGGAACGAAAGCGCCGCAGGCGGTCGCGTTGTTGGCCGCTTCCGGAGCCGCCAGACCACGGACGTCACCCTTGCCGAAGGTTCCTTCGGTGTCGGAAAAGCGCTTCTCGGTCGTGTAGGAGATCGCGCTCGAAACCGAAGCGCCGGTTCCCGGCAACACGCCGACGACGAAGCCGATGAGCGAGCTCCTGAGCGTTGCGCCGGTGCACTTGACGATGTCGGCCCAGCGGGCGGTCATCCGGCCGAGGTCTCGGATCATGGTGAAGCCGCGGCCCTGGTGCTCCAGGATGATGAGCGCCTCGGAGATCGAGAATAGGCCGATGACCAGCACGACGAACTCGATGCCGTCGCCGAGCTCCGGCTCGTCGAAGGTGAAGCGGTAGGCACCGGAGGTCGCGTCGATGCCGACGGTCGCGAGCATCAGGCCGAGGGTGCAGCCGATCAGCGTCTTGACCGGCTGGTCACCGACCATCGAGCCCAGCGTTGCGAAGGCGAAGACCATCAGCACGAAATACTCCGCCGGGCCGAAGCCGATCGCAAGGCCGGAAAGGAGAGGCGCGAAAAGGGCAAGCCCGATCGAGCCGAGAATGCCGCCGACGAAGGAGGAGAGGCCGGAAAGCGCCAGCGCTTCGCCGGCGCGGCCCTGCCTCGCCATCGGATACCCGTCCATCGCCGTCATGACGGCGCCGGCATCGCCGGGAACATTGAGCAGGATCGACGAGATGCGACCGCCATACTCGGCACCGCAATAGACGGCGGCGAGCAGGATCATCGTGCTTTCGGGCGGCAGTCCCATGGTGTAGGCGATCGGCAGCAGGAGTGCGATGCCGTTGATCGGGCCGATGGCGGGCAGTGCGCCGACCATCGTGCCGATGAAGCAGCCGACGAAGCCGATCAGCAGGTTCTGCCAGGTCAGCGCGACGGCGAAGCCGTGGGCGAGATATTCGAAGTTCATGACTATGACCTTTCCCGGTTAGGGGAGATGTGTTTCCTGGTGCCGTCGGCTCAGCTGAAGAGCGCGCCGACCGGCAGATAGACCTCGAGCAGCCAGGCGAAGATGACCCACCAGAGCGCGGCGTGACCAGCGGCCCCGATCAGGGCCTTAACCGGAGGCGCGCCGAAGATCATGCCGGTGCCGAAGGTCAGGAGGAAGATCGACGCGGCAAAGCCGGCCGGTTCGAAGACCGCAACGCAGGCGATCAGGATCACCGGTACGGCGAGCACGCGCACCAGCAGCGCACCGGAGGGAAAGCCCTCGGCATTTCCCGGCGAACGCATGTAGAAGAGCGCGAGCACGCCGAGGATCCCGGCGAGCATCAGGGGTACGACTCGCGGGCCGAGCGGATCGGACGAGAAGGAGTAATCGATGCGGCTCGCACCGATGCCGTAGACGACGGCAAAGGCGAGCACGCAGATCGCACCAATGCGCCCGGTGAGGAGGGATGTTCTGCTATGGTCTGACATGGTTTGGTCTCCACCCTTCGAGAGGGAACTCATTGCACGAGCGGTTAGCGAATGCGGGCAACGGCTCTGCCGTGCGGAACGGGCGGGGTCTCAGGGTCGCGGGCACGGCGAGCAAGAGGCTCCTGCGGCGACCGGGGAGCGGCCCGGAAACGACCTTCCGGGATTACTCCCGGAAGGTCCCGTCGTGCGGGTTCAGGCGGCAATTACATGCCGGCTTCCTTGGCGAGGATCTTGAACTTGGCGACGTCGTCCTTGACGCGCTTGTCGAAATCCTTGCCGAGCAGCGTGAACTCGAACAGGCCGCGGGCTTCGCGTTCCTTGGCGAATTCCGGCGTCTTGCTCATCTTGTCGAAAGCGGAAACCCACCAGTCGTAATCGGCATCGGAAACGTCCTTGCCGACATAATATCCGCGCCAGACCGGCCAGTCGATATCGAAGCCCTGTTCGCGGGCGGTCGGCACGTTGGCGAGTTCGCCGGACAGGCGTTCCGGCGCCATGACGGCGAGGATGCGGACCTTGCCGGCGACGTGGTGCTTGCCCATTTCGGCTGCGTCACCCGAGCCGACCTTGATGTGGCCGCCTTCGAGCGCCGTCAGAACCGCACCGCCGCCTTCGAGCGCGACGTAGCGCATGCCCTTCGGCTCCTGGCCGGCAGCCTTGGCGAGCAGCGATCCCTTCATCCAGTCCTGCGAGCCGACGGCACCGCCGCCGCCGATGGCGAAGCTGTTCGGATCGGCCTTGTAGGCTTCGACGAGTTCGCCGAGCGTCTTGTACGGGGAATCGGCGGAGACGACGAGCACGCCGTAGTCCGCACCCAGCGCACCAAGCCAGCGGACGGCGTTTTCGTCATACTTGCCGAACTTGCCCTGTGCGATGAGCAGCGCCGAGCCGGAGGACGCGGCGGTGATCAGGTTGCCGTCGGTCCCGCGCTTGCCGATCACGTGGTTGTAGGCAACCGCTCCGACGCCACCTTCCATGTAGGTCACGGCCATCGGCTCGGAGATTTCCTTGGTTTCGAGCAGCGCATTGGCCGCCAGCCGGCAGGTGAGGTCGAAACCGCCACCCGGCTTGGCGCCAGCGAGGCATTCCGGCTTCGCCGGTTCGGCGAAAGCGGCCGTGCCGGCGGCGAGCGTCACCAGTGCGGCTCCCGCCAGGGTCTTGGTCAGAAAACGGATCATCATCTCTCTCCCATGTGATCTTCGGCGCCCGGCGATCCCGTTCTTGTTCCTCGGGACCGCCCTGCGCGGTTCGTTTTGCGGCGCGTCCCTCGTCGCGTGAAGAAGGGGCTCCATGATCGGGGAAGAGAAACCATATGCCGGCGGTTACCCTCGAAAGGGCGTCGCCGCGACGTGGCCCTGCCACGGTCGCAGTCGGCAGTCGGTCTTTTGAGTGCTCCTCCCCAGGCCTGTCCGACACTCTCTCCCGGATCAGGCAAGTCTGTTTTAGGACGCAAACCTGTCACAATGCTGTCACGGGTCTTAAGAGGCGTTTAGCATGTGGTCGCGCAACCCCGTGCTTGATCGCCGGGACCATCCGTGCCACGGTCAGGTCATGCGCATTCTGCTGGTGGAAGATACTCACGATGTCGGTGAAGCGATTGTCCGTCGCTTCGAGACGATCGGGCATACGGTCGACTGGGAGACCGATGGACGGGCCGCGTCCGACATCCTCGATTTCACCGAATACGACCTGGTCATTCTCGACGTGATGCTGCCGGGCCTGGACGGGTTCGCGATCCTGAAGCGGTTGCGCCAGAGCCGCAACGCCGTTCCCGTTCTGGTGCTGACGGCGCGCTCGGAGATCGACGACCGAGTGAGCGCGCTCGACCTCGGTGCCGACGACTATCTCGTCAAGCCGTTCGATTTCCGCGAACTCGAGGCACGCGCCCGCGTGCTGATGCGCCGGCGTGGCGGCGGCGAGGCGACCAACATCATCGCCTGCGGCGACATCGTGCTCGATCGTGCCAACAGAAGCGTGCGCGTCGGCAAGCGGGAGGTGCAGCTGAAGCGTCGGGAGATGACGCTGCTCGAAATCCTGGCGACCCGGCCGGGGCGGGTCTTCAGCAAGGACCAGCTTCTCGACCAGCTCTTCGGCTTCGACGAGCCGGCCGGCCCCAATGCGATCGAGCTTTACGTCGGGCGGCTGCGCAAGAAACTCGAAGGCGCCCAGGCGCGGATCGTCACGGTCCGCGGCCTCGGTTATCAACTGGTTGCCGATGTACAGGCCTGAATCGTCCCTCTTCTCCCGTCTCCTCCTGCGTGTCGCGATCGTTCTGGCGGTCGGCGCCGCGATCCTGATGAGTGCGGCGTGGTTTTACGTGCGAGCCGCCGCGGACGAGGCCTACGACCGTCTCCTGCAGGGCGCCGCCTTGCAGATGCTCGAAGGGCTGACCGTCGAGGACGGCAAGCTCGTCGTCAACCTGCCGTCGTCCGCCTTCGAGCTGCTCGGGCTCGCCGGTCGCGACCGCATCTTCTACCGGGTGATCGATCCCGCCGGGCAGACGATGACCGGCTACGAGGACCTGACGCCCGATGTCGATTTTTCACGGGCGAGGCCCGGTCCGGTCCTCCTCAACATGCGTTATCGCGGTGAGCCGTTGCGGGTGATCGTGGCCGGCAAGGCGATTTCCGATCCCACCACCTCGGGCTGGGCGCACGTGGTGATCGCCCAGACGATCCAGGCGCGCCGGGCGCTCGCCTCCGAGCTCAGCGCTCGCGCGCTCGCGCTCGTGGCCGCCATGAGCGGGCTCGCGCTCGCCGGCACGGCGCTGGCGATCCGCTATTCGCTGCGGCCGGTTTCCGCACTCGGCGAGACGCTCGTCGCCCGCGATCCACAGGACCTGACGCCGCTCGCCGTTGACGTGCCGCGGGAGCTCTCGCCCTTCGTCTCCTCGATCAACCACTTCGTGCGGCGGCTCGACGAACGCGTGAAGCTCCTCCAGCGGTTCATCGCCGACAGCGCCCACCAGATCCGCACGCCGCTCACCGCGCTTTCGGCGCAGGTCAGCCTGATCGACGAGAGCAAGCTGCCCGAAAGCGACCGCCGGCATCTCGAGCGGGTTCGCGACCGTGCCGGTGAGCTCGCCCGCTTCACCAACCAGCTCCTGAATCATGCGATGGTCATTCACCGGTTCGATTCCGCCCAGCTCGTGCCGCTCGACCTGACGCGGGTGGCGCGCAAGGCGTTCCGGGCCGCCGTCCCGATCACGATCGATCCCGATATCGTCGTCTCCTTCGAGGCGCCGGACGAGGATGTCGTGGTACTCGGAGACGAACTCAGCCTGCGGGAGGCGATCGTCAACGTGATCGACAACTCGCTTCGCCACGGCACGGTCTCGCGGCTCGAGGTGCGCGTGGTCCATACGCCGGAATTCGGGCTGGTCGAGGTCGAGGACGACGGACCCGGCATTCCGGAAGCGGACTGGGGTCAGGTGACGCGGCGGTTCGTGACCTCGAAATCGGGCGAGGGGAGCGCCGGCCTCGGCTTTGCCCGGATCGCCGGCGTCGTCATCAGGATGTC
>DATGWU010000521.1:0-3439 GCA_035299345.1 Rhizobium sp. | reverse complement strand
GTAGTAGCACCTCCACATGCCCCAGATCTCGTCGGGTCGCCGCGGCGGGATGAACCGGGTGAAGATTGTCCTCTCGCCGAACCGCTCGGCCACTTCGACGACCGTGTCGGCAACCCGCGCCATCCACGGCACGTGCCAGGGCGTCGGCTGTTTGAACATCTCCTGCATGTCGATGCAAAGGTGGACGAAGGTTCCGTCGCGCATCAGGCAAACCTCTCTGGGTGCCTGTCGTAACCAATTCGTGGCCCGTCCGGTTCCCTCCACCGGCAAACGGGCGGGAAACCGCCTGCTCAGGAGTACGGAACGTAGTCTCTGCCAGGATCGATGCTCGTCGGCCGACCTTCGAGGAAGAGTTCGCCGATACGCGGGGCCGAGCGCGAAATGACCTTGCCGCCCTTCACCACCAGCAGCCGCGTCGGCTTCAGCCGCAGGGCTTCCACGACATCTGTTGCCTGCAGCACGACGAGATCGGCCTTGCAGCCGACCGAAAGCCCGTAGCCTTCGAGGCCCATGGTCTTCGCCGAGTTGACGGTCAGCGCCTCATAGATCCGCTTCTTGTCCTCGATGCCGCCCATCTGCGCCACATGGATCGCCATGTGGCCGACCTCCAGCATGTCGGCCGAGCCCATCGCATACCAGGGATCCATCATGCAGTCCTGTCCGAACGAGACATTGAGGCCCGCCGCCATCAGTTCTCGCACCCGCGTCATGCCCCGCCGCTTCGGATAAATGTCATGGCGGCCCTGCAGCATGATATTGATCAGCGGATTGGGGATGACGTTGATCTCGGCTTCGGCCATCAGCGGGATGAGCTTGGAGACGTAGTAATTGTCCATCGAGTGCATGGAGGTGAGATGCGAACCCGCGACACGTCCCTGCAGGCCGTGGCGCACGGTCTCGGCCGCCAGTGTCTCGATATGGCGAGACATCGGATCGTCCGTCTCGTCGCAGTGGATGTCGACGGGAAGGCCCCGCTCGGCGGCGATCCGGCAGAGCGCCTCGAGCGAACGTCGGCCGTCCTCCATGGTTCGCTCGAAATGCGGGATGCCGCCGACGATGTCGAGGCCCATGTCGAGGGCGCGTTCGAGCGATTTCTCTCCCTCGGCCGCGCGATAGTATCCATCCTGCGGAAAGGCGACGAGCTGCAGCTCGATATAAGGCTTTACCCGCTCCCTGACCTCGATCAGGGCCTCAGCCGTTATGAGCCGCGGGTCGGAGGTGTCGACGTGGCTGCGGATGAAGAGAAGGCCCTGGGTGACGGCGAGATCGCAGTAGCGCAGCGCCCGGTCGACCAGCGCCTCCTTCGTCAGCAGCGGCCGCAGCTCGCCCCAGAGGGCGATGCCTTCGAGAAGCGTGCCGGAGACGTTCATGCGCGGCAGGCCGAGCGAGAGCGTCGCATCCATGTGGAAATGCGGATCGCAAAACGGCGGGCTGGCGAGGCGTCCCGTCGCGTCGAACGTCTCGCCGGCGGACGCGTCGATGCGCTTCTCGATCGCTGCGATCCTGCCGCCGGCAAGCCCGATGTCGAAGCCGGAGCGGCCGTCGGCCAAGTTGGCGTTGCGGATGATCAGGTCGAACATGGCGAGCCTCGTCGTCGGGGAACATGCCGGAGAGCGGGCTCCGATGTCCCTGACAGACTATACCGATTCATCCGGAAAAGCTGGTGAGGAAAGAAGGTGGTCGCCGCCTTCTTGTGAAACCAGACGGCGAGCCGGGTTCACCCCTTGACGCCCGAGGAAATCATGATCGCCTCGGTCACCCGGCGCTGGAAGAGAACATAGGCGAGAATGACCGGCAGTGCGGCGAGCATCGCGACCGCCATCAGCCGGGCATAGGCCACACCAAAGGCGTCGTTCACCTGGGTGATGCCGACGGGGATCGTCATCATGTCTTCGGAGGTCACGACGAGGAAAGGCCAGAGGAAGGCGTTCCACACCGTGATGAAGGTGACGATCGCCATCGCGGTGGTGATGCCCCAGTTGAGCGGCAGATAGATCCGGAAGAGGATGGTGAATTCTCCGCCGCCGTCGAGCACCACCGCCTCGCGCATCTCCTTCGGCACACTGTCGAAGAACTGCTTGTAGACGATGATGACGACGGGTGTGATGAGCTGCGGCAGGATGATCCCGGCCCAGGTATTGATGAGGTTGAGGTTCTTCATCAGGATGAACTGGTTGACGAGGAGCGCCTGCGTCGGGACCATGAAACTTGCGAGCACCACGCCGTAGAGCAGGCGGCGTCCGGGAAACCGGATCTGCGAGAGCGCGTATGCGCAGAGCATCGAGATGACGAGAACGGTCACCGTGACGATCATGGCCGTGCCGACCGAGTTGAAATACCAGACCATCAGCTTGGTGTTGAAGATGGCGTCGACATAAGCCGACAAGCGGAATTCGTCCGGAAGGAGGGACGCGTTGCCGACGACGTTTTCCTCCGAACGGATCGACGTCACGAAGCTCCAGTAGAGCGGGAAGATCCAGACGAGTGCTGCGGAGAAGGTAAAGACCGTCAGGACGAGGTTTTCAAGACGTCTGGTCGCACTCATGCTCCCCTCCGGATGCTGAGAAGCTGGAATTGCAGGACGGAGACGACGGCAATCAGCATGAAGAGTACGGTCGCGACCGCCGAGGCATAGCCTCCGTGGTTCATCTGGAACGCTTCACGGTAGACTTTCAGCAGGAGGACATAGGACGAGTTGAACGGGCCGCCGCCGCTCAGGAGGTAGATCTGGTCGAAGATCTTGAGCTGGAGGATGAGCTGGAGCGTCAGAACGAGCGCCGTGACCGGCCAGAGCAGCGGCCAGGTTACCCGCCGGAACCGCTGAAAGCGTGTCGCGCCGTCGAGCGCGGCCGCCTCGTAGAGTTCCTGGGGGATGTTGCGGAGCCCGGCGATGAAGAGCAGGACGTTGAAGCCATTCGTCCACCAGATCGTGACGAGGGCAACCATCGGCATTACCCAGTAGGGGTTCTTGAAGACCGCGACGGGCTTCCCGGAGACGAGCGCGATCAGCGGCTGCAGGACACCGAACTGGAGGTCCAGCATCCAGGCCCAGATTTCCGTCACCACCGACACCGGCAACACATAGGGCAGGAAGAAGAGGCTGAGCGCAAGCGTCTGTGCCACGCCCTTGAGACGACCGACCGCAAGCGCGATCAGGAGAGCGATCACGGTCGTCGGCACGACCGTCAGAAGCACGAAATAGCCGTTGTTCTTCAAGGAAGTGATGAAGAGGCGGTCACCGAGAAGACGGACATAGTTGGCCACGCCGACCCAAGTCCCTTCTCCGACGAGCGGCGCATCGGTGAAACTCATGCGGATCATCTCGATCATCGGGTAGAGAAAGAAAGTCGAGAAGACCACGATGAACGGCGCCACCATCGTCAGCGCGATCAGCGACTTCTTTTTGCGGTTCTCGATCATCGCCATGGCTGAGCCTCCG
>DATGWU010000520.1:0-25421 GCA_035299345.1 Rhizobium sp. | reverse complement strand
GGTATGGCGCCCGACAAGGCCTGCGTCTCTCCGGTGGCCAGGCGGCGCGCGGCGGCCGCCAGCGCCTCCAGCATCCCGCGGATGATGATGGCCATCGCGCTTTCGCGGACAAGGAAGCGAGGTGACGCTGACTGCTGATCCGCAATCGAAGCCGGCAGCGCCCATTTCGGCATGATGAGGTGAAGCGCGTCCACTTCAGTCGTTGCGAACGCGAACGGTGCCGACAGGTCGATGACGGCAACATCGCCCGGGCGAAGCCGCTTGGCGCCAGGATGGGCGAGAGCGATTTCGCCGCTCAGCAGACAGGAGACGACAATGTGGTCGAGGTCGCTGCCAACGGGCCCGACGCGGCTCCGCTCGTAGCGCCCGCCTGTGGCTCTGCTCCTGCACAGCAGGAATGTGCCGAAGTGATGCACGACGAGTCTGGCGTCGAAGGCAATCGCCGCGGTCCGCCGCGGCGGAACACAATCGAAAAGCGCTTCCAGGATTGAACACCAGGCACCGAAGGGGTCGTCGGCGTCGGCAGTGGCGAAGACCAAGCTCCTCACTGCGCCAATCCCGCCGCCGGGAGGCGTCAAATCGTCGGCTGTCTCCTCGTGCCTGCCCCTCATGGTTGTAATGAAGGGCAGTTTCGCGAATCTAGCTATTATTTATAGAAGCAAAAGCTAACAGAAGTTTGCGGATGGTCGGATCGTGCCCGCAGTTGGCTCCCGGCGGGAGGCGTACACGCACGCGGCGAGGGAACAATTTCTGCTTCTTCCGGTTCTCCGATCCGGAGGAGGATCAAATATGAACAAGACCACATTTGCGTCCGCGCTCGGCGCCGTCGGTGTCGCGCTGCTCGTCGCCGGCTCTGTCCGGGCTCAGACCGACCTGTCGCTCTGGTATCATGGCGCAGGCAATGCCGAAGAGCGGAGGATCCTGACCGGCATCATCGAGGACTTCAATGCGTCCCAGAAAGAGTGGCGGGTCAGCCTGGAGGAATTTCCGCAGGCGGCCTACAACGAGTCGGTGACCGCCGCCGCACTATCGAACAAACTTCCCGATATTCTCGATGTCGACGGGCCGAATATGCCGAACTGGGCATGGGCGGGCTATCTGCAGCCGCTGCAGATGTCGGAAGAGAAACTGAAAAACTTCCTGCCCGGTGCGATCGGGAAATGGAATGGCAAGCTCTATTCGGTCGGCTTGTGGGACGCGGCGCTTGCTGTCTTTGCGCGCAAATCGGTGCTGGAGAAGAACGACATCCGTATCCCGACGCTTGAGAAGCCCTGGACGGGTGAGGAGTTCACGGCAATCCTCGAGAAGCTGAAGGCGATCGGCGACTTCGAGTATGCGATCGACCTCGGAATGGCGGACAAGACGGAATGGTACAGCTATGCCTTCACGCCGTTTCTGGAGAGTTTCGGCGGTGGCCTGATCGATGCCAAGACCTACGAGACCGCGGAAGGTGTGCTGAACGGAGAGGCGGCGATCCGTTTCGGCGAATGGTGGCAGTCGCTGTTCGAAAAGCAGCTCGTGCCCGGTACGTCGCAATCGCCTGCCGATCATGAGACGGGCTTCCTCGATGGCCGCTATGCACTGCAATGGATGGGCAACTGGGTCGCGGTCAAGGCTCTCGACAAATATGGAGATGATCTTCTCTTCCTGCCGGCGCCCGATTTCGGCAACGGACCGAAGATCGGTGCAGCATCCTGGCAATTCGGCGTCTCGGCCACGAGCGAACATCCGGAGGGCGCATCCGCCTTCATCGAGTTTGCGGTCCAGGATAAGTACCTCGCACAGTTCTCCGACGCGATCGGTCTCGTTCCCGCCACCTCGACGGCAGCCGAGATGACGAAAAACTACAAGCAGGGCGGACCGCTTTCGGTCTTCTTCTCGTTGTCGGAAAAGCAGGCGACGCTCAGACCGGTTACGCCCGCCTATGCCTTCATCTCGCCTGTCTTCCAGAAGGTGCTTGCCGATATCGCGAACGGCGCCGACGTCACCACGACGCTCGACAACGCGACCGACGAGATCAACGCGAACATTGAGCGCAATGGTGGATACAAGCCGAAATAGAGTATGGGCCCGGGGATGAGGCAACAGCCGCGATCAGGCAAACTGACCCGACAGAATATGGCGGGCTGGTTGATGGCCGGCCCTGCACTGGTTTTGATCGGCTTCTTTCTGGTCGCGCCCTTTCTGCTCGGTTTCGGGCTGTCCTTCACCAATCAGCGCCTGACGTCTCCCAACCCGACAGAATTCGTCGGGCTCGACAATTTCTCGAAGCTGCTCGGCGTCGGCGTTCTCCGCCTTGAGCCTGAACGAACGCCGGAAGGGGAGATACGCCGTGACCCTGACGGTGCACCTCGATTCCCGACCGTTCGCAGTCTTACGCGCAACAACCCGGACTACCCGCAATACCGCGGTATGCGAGAGGTCCTGGGTTTTGAATGGGGCGATGCGCGTTACGTCGTGCTGGCCCGCGACCCGGTCTTCCTGACGGCGCTCGCCAACACCTTTCTTTTCGTGCTGGTGGTGACGCCGGTGCAGGCTTCCATTGCCTTGGCGCTGGCACTTCTCGTCAATCAGAGACGGCCCGGTATCAGCATCTTCCGGGCGATCTACTTCATGCCTGTGGTTCTCTCGGTCGTGGTGGTGGCCTTGCTCTGGCGCTTCATCTATGCGCCGGACAACGGATTGCTCAACAGCCTGCTCGGCTATCTGAGTTTCGGTCTCTTCCGACCCGTCGACTGGCTCGGACGCACCGATACTGCGCTCTGGGCGATCCTCGTCATGTCCGTCTGGCAAGGCGTCGGATTTCACATGGTGATCTGGCTTTCCGGGCTGCAGACCATTCCCCCGACGCTTTACGAGGCGGCGGATATCGAGGGCGCGAATGCCTGGCAGAAGTTTTCCATGATCACCTGGCCGATGCTGCGCAACACGGCGGTGCTCGTCTTCGTTGTGATCACCATGCAGGGCTTTGCACTCTTCGCCCAAATCGATGTCATGACGCGGGGCGGCCCGCTGGATTCCACGCAGACACTGGTGTTTCAGGCGGTAGAGCGAGGCTATCGCCAGCAGGATATCGCGGCCGGTTCGGCGATCTCGGTCGTTCTATTTCTCATCGTTCTCTGCATCACGCTCGTACAGAGATATCTGACGCGGGAGCGCTCACCATGACCGCAGGCAGACAAACGAACCGGTTGCTGATTGCCCTCGACTACCTGCTGCTGATCGCGATCGCGGCCGTCTTCGTCTTGCCGCTGCTCTTCATGGTCTTCTCGTCGTTGAAGCCTGACGACCAACTGCTGCGTGATGCAACGTCGCTGAGAGCCTTTCTGCCCGTCGGCGAGCTTTCTTTCGACAATTATGCGGCCGCATTTTCCCGCGCGCCGATCGCGACGTTCGTCTTCAACTCGGTGATCGTCACCGCCACCACCGTGTTTCTGGCGCTTACCTTCAGTTCGCTCGCAGGGTTTGCCTTCGTCTTCCTGAATTGGCGCGGTCGGGACGTTGTCTTTTCCGTGATCCTCGCGACGCTGATCATTCCCTTCGAGACGATCGCCGTGCCGCTCCTGCTCGAGGTGAACAATCTGCCCTGGATCGGCGCGGATGGGCTGCAATGGGGATGGCTGAACTCGTGGCGCGTTCAGATCATTCCCTGGATCGCCGATGGCCTGACCATTTTTCTCTTCGTCCAGTATTTCAAGGACCTTCCGGAGGACCTGATCGAGGCCGCCCGGATCGACGGAGCGAATTGGCTGCAGATCTATGCGAGGGTCGTCATGCCTCTCTCTGGTCCGGTGATCGCGACCGCGGCGATCCTCAAGTTTCTGGTGATGTACAGCCAGCAGTATCTCTGGCCGCTTCTGGTGACGCAGTCGGAGACTTACAGACCCGTGATGGTCGGTCTGCAGTACTTCTTCCAGCTGCAAACGCCCTGGGGAGAAGTGATGGCCTATCTGACGCTGATCAGCGTTCCGGTTCTCGTCTTCTATCTGCTCCTGCAGCGCTTCTTCATCGCGAGCATCGCTTCGACCGGCATCAAGGGGTAGAGTGCTGGGGCACGAGCGAGCCGACCGTCACGTCGGCAACTTCTTGCCAGATGCGCCGCCGAGGCTGGCGGAAATTCGCCTGCCGTCGCCGGATCTATGCGTACAGTGTCAATGATTTCAATCAGTTGGAATTGGCCCGTCAATTGCTACGGAGCTATATGCGGCTTGGTTCTGAGGAGGACGGCTGCATCGATGTGAAACTTGAACGGGAGGACTCTCAAGTGAACCTTAGACTGAAACGCGCTGCCCTTGCGGCGATTGCCGGTACGTCCATCATGCTTTCCTCGGCGTCGGCCGGCGCGAGCGAATTCATCAACATCCTGACGGGTGGCACTTCGGGCGTCTATTATCCGCTCGGTGTCGCTCTTTCGAAGATCTACGGCGAGAAGATCGAGGGCGCACGCACGCAGGTGCAGGCGACCAAGGCTTCGGTCGAAAACCTCAACCTCCTGCAGCAGGGCCGCGGCGAGATCGCCTTTGCGCTCGGCGACAGCGTCAAGCTCGCATGGGAGGGGAACGCCGACGCCGGCTTCAAGGCACCGCTCGACAAGCTGCGCGGCATCGCAGCCATCTATCCGAACTACATCCAGATCATGTCGTCGAAGGAGTCCGGTATCAAGACGATCGCCGATTTCAAGGGCAAGAGCCTTTCCGTCGGCGCGCCGAAATCCGGCACGGAACTGAATGCCCGGGCCATCCTCGCCGCCGCCGGCATGAGCTATGACGATCTTGCGAAGACCGAGTATCTGCCTTTCGCGGAATCGGTTGAGCTGATGAAGAACCGTCAGTTGGATGCCACCTTGCAGTCGGCAGGCCTCGGCGTTTCCTCCTTCAAGGATCTGGCGACGTCCGTCGAGGTGCAGATGGTCGCGGTGCCGGAAGAAATCGCCGGGAAACTCGGTGCTCCCTACATTGCAGCCACCGTCCCCGCCGGCACGTACCAAGGACAGGACGCAGACGTCCCGACGGTCGCGGTCGTCAACTTTCTCGTGACCCATTCCGAAGTGTCCGACGAAACGGCCTACCAGATGACGAAGCAGCTCTTCGAGAACCTGCCGGAGATGGAAGCGGCGCACAAGGCCGCGGCCCAGATCAAGCTCGAGAACGCGCTCAAAGGCATGCCGGTGCCGCTGCATCCGGGCGCCGAGCGCTACTATAAGGAAAAGGGCCTGCTCTGACAGCAACGGGCGGCGGTCGCGACCACGATGACCGGCTTATCCGGCGTCGATGGGCGCCGCCGCCCGCACATGCTCGGGTTTACGGGAGGAATCCATGCACGACACAACGAATCTACAAGATCCGGCAGCGCCGGTGGAGCTACACGGGCACGCCGCCACGACGCAGGCGTTGCCGAAGACATGGGATGGGCGGCTCCTTTTCGCCATTGCGCTCGCCTTTTCCGTTTTTCAGATCGCGACCGCCGCGCATCTCGTCGACCTGCCGAGCCAGATGGTGAGAGCCGTCCATGTCGGTTTTGTCACGGTGCTGGTATTTCCCCTGCTTGCCGTCTTTTCGAAGCGTGGAGGGCTCGCCAAGGCGGCCAGCTGGGGGATTGCCCTGCTCGGAGCGGCGGTCGCCTTCTATCAGTGCTTCGAATATAGCGAGTTGCTCCTCCGTGCGGGTGACCCGCTTCCGCAGGACGTCGCCGTCGGCATCGTTGCACTCGGTGTCGTCTTTGCCGCTGCCTGGGCGCTGATGGGCCCGGCCTTGCCGATCATCACCGGCCTATTCCTCGCATACAGCCTCTTCGGCGAATACCTGCCGCCGCCGCTTGACCATCGCGGCTACGACTTCACGCAGGTAATCGACCACATGGCCTACGGCACCGAAGGAATCTACGGCATTCCGACCTTCGTCTCGTCGACCTACATCTTCCTGTTCATCCTCTTCGGCGCCTTCCTCGAAAGGGCGGGGATGATCAAGCTCTTCAACGACGTCTCGCTGAGCTTCGTCGGCGACAAGCGCGGCGGTGCGGCGAAGGTCGCCATCATCTCTTCCGGGCTGATGGGAACGATCTCGGGCTCGGGCGTGGCGAACGTCGTCACCACCGGCCAGTTCACCATTCCGCTGATGAAGAAGTTCGGCTATCGCGCGGCGTTTGCCGGCGGTGTCGAGGCGACGGCCTCGATGGGCGGCCAGATCATGCCGCCGGTGATGGGAGCGGTCGCCTTTATCATGGCAGAAACGCTGGGTGTCGAGTATCACGAGATCGTCAAGGCGGCGATCATCCCGGCCATCCTTTATTTTGCTTCGGCCTTCTGGACGGTCCATCTCGAAGCCGGCAAGCATGGACTGCTCGGCCTGTCGAAGGAGGAGCTGCCTTCGGCCAAGGCTGCGATCGTCGAGCAGTGGTACCTGATCCTGCCGCTGGCGGCGCTCGTCTGGCTGCTGTTCTCCGGGTATACGCCGCTGTTTGCCGGCACAGTCGGTCTCGCATTCACCACCTTGCTGATCCTCGGCAGTTCCGTGGCGCTCGGCCTTCCCTCCACGGTGATCCGGGTCATCTTCTGGGTCGGCCTCGGCCTGGTGGCGGCAGCCTTCTTCCAGTTCGGCATCGGTGTGGTCCTTGCGGCACTGGCGGGGCTGATCGCTGTCAACGCCTTTTCCAGAGGCGGCCGCGAGACACTCGTCACCTGCCGGGACGCGCTTGCGGAAGGAGCAAGGACGGCTTTGCCGGTGGCGACCGCCTGTGCGCTCGTCGGCATCATCATCGGCACGATGACGCTGACGGGGGCGGCCAACACCTTTGGCCAGTTCATCGTCTCCGTCGGTGACAAGAGCCTGTTCCTGTCGCTTCTGCTCACGATGGTGACCTGCCTTGTGCTCGGCATGGGCATACCGACGATCCCGAACTACATCATCACCTCGTCGATCGCCGGTCCCGCTCTTCTCGAGCTCGGCGTTCCGCTCATCGTCAGTCACATGTTCGTCTTCTACTTCGGCATCCTTGCCGACCTGACGCCGCCGGTTGCGCTCGCCTGCTTTGCGGCGGCGCCGATTGCGCGTGAAAGCGGACTGAAGATCGCGATCCAGGCGATCAAGGTGGCGGCCGCCGGCTTCGTCATTCCGTTCATGGCGGTCTACTCGCCGGCCCTGATGTTGCAGGATGGCGGGGCTATGGCTGCCGCGGTCGGCTATCCGGCGGCGGTCGCATACGTCGTCGTCAAGACCGGACTTGCGATCGGGCTCTGGGGCGCCGCGGTCATCGGCTTCCTGGCTGTTCGTCTTTCGGTCGCGGAACGTCTCGTGGCCGCCGCGGCAGCCTTCACCCTGCTCGCGGCCCTGCCGCTGACGGACGAGAGCGGCTTTGCGCTTTCGGTCCTGTTCGCCATCTGGATCTGGCGTCGGGGCCGGCAGGTGGCGACAAGATCGGTGCCGGGTGCCGCATGACCATGGCGGTCTGCATCATTGCCGGCGGCAAGGCGATGGCCGTTGCCGCCGGCGTCTTCACACTGGGTTGGACACACTCGGTCGAGAAGACCGAGTGGCAGGAGCGCTGGTCAGCGACGGCAAAGGGACTGGTTCTTCAGGAGGCTCGCGTCCAGGGTTCGGGGGCGGGAATGGAGCCCGGCGACGGCGCTCGCCGCGAGGGAAAATGGTGGGTCTGGACGCCGAACCTCGAGCCCGTCCCCGAGCTGGTCCTTGCGGCCTCGGGGGCGACGGTCTCCGGCTGGAGACTTTGCGATGCCGACGGCTGCCGCGAACTCGGACGCCGGTCGCAGACACCGCTCGTTCTGCGGCCATGCGATTGAAGGGCCGTTCGAGGGCTAACTCGAGGTGACGGGAGGGTAATGAAGGATAGACGCGGCGACTGTTCTCTCTTGACCGAGGAGACGCTACACTCGATGCAGAAGATCAAACCCAGTCTCGTCGGTTCGGTGATGGCGCGTAACATCGGCAGGATGACTGCCTTCATGCTGGTGGTGACTTTCACGGCGCCCTTTGCCGCCTACCATGTGGCGAGCGGGGCGGCGGTCAGTGCACTCGAGGCGCAGCTCCAGCGTAGTCTGGTGCTTACGAACAGGGCGATCGCCACCGAGGTCGAGCGGTTTCGGTATCTTCCGCTCGTGATCGGTGAGGATGCCCGCATTCGCGCACTTTCGGCCGCCGGGCGGGACGCTGCTGTTCTCGATGCCGCGAACCTCTACCTTCAGACGGTCGTGCGACAGGCGGGTGCGGCCGAGCTCTACGTCCTCGACAGCCGCGGGGTGACGCTTGCCGCCAGCAATTTTGCGACCGCCGAAAGTTTCATCGGGCACGACTACAGCTTTCGGCCGTATTTTCAGGACGCGATTCGCAACGGTGAGGGCCGCTATTACGCAATCGGTGTCACGACGAAGAAGCCGGGCTACTTCCTGAGCTCCCGGATCGATATTCCCGACCGTCCCCCCATCATCGTCGTCGTCAAGGCGGATCTGCAACCGCTCGAGGTGGCCTGGGAAGCCGCCGGTGTCCAGACGGCAATTGCCGATCGCTGGGGTATCGTCTTCCTTTCCGGCAATCCCGAGTGGAAATACCGACCGCTCACGCCGCTTTCGGGGGAGGCCGCCGCACGGGTTGCAGCGGAGAGAACCTATGACGGCACCGATCTTGCCGGGGCCAAGCCGATCCTGCCTGCAGGCGTCGTGCCGCCGATCAATGCGTCCGACGTGCCGGCGCTTCGGGTCGATGGCGAAGGACAGCAGCTTCTGGCGAAGTTTTCCGCCATCGAGCCGGATAGCTGGATCGTGCTTGCCGCAACCAGCACCGAGGACATTGCCAAGCTCGCCGGCTTCTGGGCGCTCGCCGCGCTCATCGCCGGCCTCGTGGTGACGGGCTCGCTCTACTTTCTCCATCAGCGCGCGCTGCTGATCCGCATGCGCCTGCGTCAGGGCGAGTTCCTGGAGCACAAGGTTGCCGAGCGGACGCAGGATCTCGCCCGCGAGATCGACATGCGCAAGCGGACTGAGGACGAGTTGCGTCGCGCACAGGAAGGACTCATCCATTCCGAGAAGATGGCGGCACTGGGACGGATGTCGACGGCGATCGTGCATGAAGTGAGCCAGCCGCTCGCGGCACTCGAGGCGACACTGGCGACGGCCGGCGTCCTGGCCGAGAAGGAGGAGGCGGCAAAGGTCGGTGAGCGGCTTCTCGATGCGCGTGCGCTCGTCAAACGCATGCAGCGTACCGTCAAGCACCTGAAGACCTTCGGCCGGAAGGGCGCTTCCGAACTCGAGGCGGTCGACATCGACCTTGTCATTCGAAACGCGATCGATCTCGCCACGCCGCGTGCCAAGGCGCTCGGCATCGTTCCGGCCGTCGAAGTGCAGGGTCCGGCGCCCGTCATCACGGCAGTCGGGGTCAAGCTGGAGCAGGTCATGCTCAACCTGCTCCTGAACGCGCTTGACGCAGTCGAAGGCCGTCCCGCTCCTTCGGTCACCATCCGGCGAACCACGGATGCCGGGCAGGTGAGTGTGACCGTTATCGATAACGGGACGGGTATAGCTCCGGAACACCGTGATCGCGTCGCCGAGCCGTTCTTTACCACCAAGCTGACCGGCGAAGGGCTCGGCCTCGGCCTTTCCATCGCGACGGCGATCGTGCGGGAATTCGGCGGCGAAATCACCTTTGCCGAGGCTCCCGGGGGCGGTACCATGGCCACGATGTCGATGCCGGCGGGCAAGCGGTCGGCACGTCCACTCGAGGCAGCGCAATGAGCCGCGGACACGTTCTCCTCGTCGATGACGACCGCGATCTCCTGAAGGCGGCGGCCGGCTGGCTGGAGGTCAGCGGATTTTCCGTGACCGCCCACCATCGGCCGGAAGAAGCTTATCAGCAGCTCCTGCGTTCGGAGCCTGATGTCGTGGTCAGCGACATCCGCATGCCGGGCATCGACGGCATGACGCTGCTGAATTCGGTGACCAAGGCGCGTAGCGACGTGCCCGTCATCCTGATGACCGGGCACGGCGACGTGACGCTCGCGGTCAAGGCAATGAAGCAGGGTGCAGAGGATTTCATCGAGAAGCCCTACGACGCGGAATACCTTCTTTCCGTTCTCGACAAGGCCGTCGAGAAGCGCCGCATGAAGCGGGAGATCGCCCGCCTCCAGGGCCTGGTCCAGGAGGAGGGCGGCGGCCCGCAGATCGTCGGAGACAGTCCCGCGATGCTGGCGCTTCGCAGCCGCGTGGCAATGCTGGCCGATGTTGATATCGACGTGCTGATCATCGGTGAAACCGGCTCCGGCAAGGAACTCGTCGCGCAGGCCCTGCATCGGCAAGGTCGCCGCCGCGCGGGCCCCTTCGTCGCCATCAATTGTGCCGCCCTTCCGGAGAGCATTTTCGAGAGCGAGGTCTTCGGCCATGCGAAAGGTGCCTTCACCGGTGCCCTTTCCGACCGCGAGGGAAAGTTCGAATATGCGGTCGGCGGCACCGTCTTCCTCGACGAGATCGAATCCATGCCTCTCGCCCTGCAGGCGAAAATCCTGCGCGTGCTGCAGGAGCGGGTGATCGAGCGGCTCGGCGAAAATCGGCTGCGGCCGGTCGACGTGCGGATCATTGCCGCTGCCAAGAGCGACCTTTCCGGCGAGATTGCCGCCGGGCGGTTTCGCGAGGACCTGTTCTACCGGCTGGCGACCGCCGACCTCCGGATTCCGCCGTTACGTCAGCGTCGTGAGGATATCGCGCTTCTGTTCAGCCATTTCGCCTCCCTCGCCGCCCATCGTTATGGCCGCGCCGAGCGGACGGTCCCTGCTGCTCTCCTGGCAAGATTGCAGCAGGAGGAGTGGAGAGGGAATGTTCGCGAACTCAAGGCACGGGCGGAGCGCTTCGCCCTTGGCCTTGACGAGACGAACGCCGATACCGCGGCGCAGGCAGGCCCGGACAGTGATATGACCCTTCCGGACCGCGTTGCCGCCTACGAGGTACAGTTGATCCGGGCGGCGATCGACGAGCATGACGGCAACACGGCGCGCGCGGCCGAGAGTCTCGGCATTCCTCACCGCACCCTCAATGAGAAGATTTCTCGGTATGGTTTGCGGAGAGACCGTAACAAAGCCTCCGACCTGTAGCGTCCTTTTCGGCGCTCCCATCATACGATCGCATTCCGCAATTCGGCGGACGACGTTCGCTGAGGGCTTGTCTTTCAAGCTTACCCCAACTGACTGAACGGGCCGCTATAGACGGTTCGGGGTGGAATCAATTCCGGATCCACCTGGATAAGCACCGGGTCGGTAAAACCGCGGTCGACCAGATTGAACGCGGTAGCGATGAGTTGGTTCGAGTTCTGCCGCACCATGTGCACGGGAAACTGCAGGAACGCCGCAAATGGATCATAGTCGTAGCAGCCGAAGACACTTTGCTCGAATGATTCCGAGGGAAGGTGGACAAATTCGCTGACGATACCCTCGAACGCCCTTATCGAGTTGACGAACAATCCAGCCGGCAATCCGCCGAGTCGGTCGCAGAGTGCGGATACTTCGCGAGCGGCGCTCTCCGGTGCGTATCCGCAGGTAATGATCTGGTCATCATCGAATGACCCGCAAAGCTCCAGAACCGTCGATCGAAATGCGGAAATTCGATGCGCAGAGGCGAAGTCGGTTTCCAGGCCACCGATCAGATACGGCTTTGCCCGGGCCGCGTCGTCCACTCGTGGCATGAGCTCCAGGAGCTTCCGCGTCAACAACTCGGCGCCGAGATAGTTGTTGCTGACGACGGAGGGAGCGTCCTTTCCCGGAAGGTCGACATAGATGTGCGGAACTTGTGCCGCTCTGCAGATTTCGCTGAGGGCGGCCGGATCGGTCACGCCCGCAATGAACAGATAATCGACAGCGTAGGAGATTAGCGTTTCGACGGTTCGGATTTCCTCGACCGGATTGCGCAAGGTGGATACGATCACCGGGCACCAGCCACGCTCGCGTGCCTGTGCCTCGAAGCTCTGGCTCATCGACGCAAAGAAGCGGTTGTCGTGGACCGGGAGTATGAGGCCGACGAGACCGGATTGCGCGCGCCTTAGGCCCCGCGCCTGCAGGTTCGTCGTGTATCCGTGCTCGGCCGCTATCTCCTGGATCTTCTTCGCTGTTGCCTCGCCGACCCGACGCTTCTTCCACGTCCCGTTCAGCACCGCACTGACGGTCGAAGGAGAGGATCCGCTGAGCTGCGCGATATCGTAGATCGTGAGTTTTTGCCTGGTGTCGGGCATGGGTCGAAACGGTCTCGATGGTCAGGGCTGACAATTGCTCTTGACGAGAAGCTTGTTTCTTGATGTCATAGCACGATCGATTGTGCAAGCGCTATTCCGGCAATTCGCGTGGGTGCGGCTTTGATGCTCTGTCTGCACGGGGCTCGAAGCCGCTTCGAATTACTGCTTTGCACAATCGATTGTTCAAACAAGTCCGTCCGTCGAGACGGCGCTCTGGGAGGAGTGACATGATCAAGGCAATAACCGCAGCTCTGGCGGGCGTTGCATTCGCCGCATTACTGGCGGCCGGTGCGCAGGCGCAGGACAAGCCAACCATGGGGATCGTCGTGAAGATCGGCGGCATCCCGTGGTTCAACGCGATGGAAATGGGCATCAAGGAACGCGGCGAGAAGCTCGGCGTGGATGCTATGATGGTCGGGCCGACCAGCGCCGATCCGGCACTTCAAGTTCGTGCGATCGAGGACCTGATTGCCAAGGGGGTGGATGTCATCGGTGTTGTTCCCAATGACGAGGCAGCGCTCGAACCTGTGCTCGAGAAGGCGCGCGCGGCGGGGATCAAGGTTGTTGCCCATGAAGGACCCGGCCTCAAGAATGTCGACTGGGACTTCGAACTGGCTTCGGTCAAGGGCTTCGGCGAGACCCATGCCGAATTGCTGGCGCAGAAGATGGGCGGCAAGGGCGAGTATGCAGTCTATGTCGGGTCGCTCACCGTGCCGTTGCACAACGCCTGGGCCGACGCCGCGATTGCATATCTCAAGGAAAAATACCCGGATATGACACTTGTCGGCGAGCGCTACGGGGTCGCCGAAAGCGTCGACGACAGCCGCAAGACGACGCTCGACCTGCTGGCGGCGCATCCCAACATGACCGGTATTCTGGCTTTCGGCAGCCAGGGCCCGATCGGCGCCGGCCGTGCCTTCGAGGAGCGCCGGCTGATCGGCAAGGTGCACGTCCTCGGGCCGTTCTCGCCCGGCCAAGGCCTGAAGCTCGTGAAAGAGGGAGCGATCACTGGCGGCTTCATGTGGAATCCCGCCGAGGCCGGCAGGGTCTTCGTGAGCATGGGCAAGATGCTCGTGGACGGCACGGAGATCAAGGACGGCACCGAGATCGAGGGCCTGGGTGTGGTGAAGCCGGACGTCGAAGGTCATGACATCATCACCGACAACCTGATCCCGATCAATGCAGAGACGGTTCAGGGCCTGGCAGACCTCGGACTCTGACCGCAATTGCGCAAGGAGGGGCGGCAAAAGTGCCCCTCCTTGTCTCGCCGAACCTTTCCGTTTGGTCGTGTCCAAATCACAATCAGGGTTTTACCATGAGCACCTTGTACAAGGCGGCCTTGTCCGAACTTGAGAATACGTTCAATCGTCTGGATGACGCCGAGGTCGACAAGGCGGTCGGGATGATCGCCGCTGCCCGAAAGATCGTGGTCTTCGCCGGAGGACGCGAGAAACTTCAGATCATGGGCTTCGCAATGCGCCTCTTTCACATGGGGCTGGCCGTCGCAGTCGAAGGAGATATGACCACACCGCCGGTCGGCAAGGGCGATCTCTTCATCGTGAGTGTCGGCCCCGGCGAAATTTCGACTGCGCTCGCGCTTCTCGGCGTGGCGAAGGCGGCGGGTGCGAGCATTCTCGTGCTGACGGCCCAGCCTCAGGGACGTGCCGCCAAATACGCGGATTTTGTCCTACATCTGCCGGCCCAGACGATGGCCGATGATCAAGGGGAGAAGAAGACCTCTGTTCTGCCGATGGGCTCGCTCTACGAAGGCGCTCTCTTCATCCTGTTCGAGGTGATGGTCCTCAAGTTGATCGACAAGCTCGGCATCACTCCCGAAGCGATGCGCGCCAACCACACCAATCTCGAATAGCTGGCGCCGATGACCCCGGTTGAAACAACCACTTCACCGCCTGCTGCGATCCGCCTCGAGCACGTCTCGAAGAGATTCGGAGGCGTACAGGCCCTGGACGATGTCGCCTTCGTGGTCAATCAGGGCGAGGTGCATTGCCTCGCCGGAGAAAACGGCTGCGGAAAAAGCACCCTGATCAAGATCATCGCAGGCGCCTACACGCCCGAACCCGGGGCCCGGATGGAGTATTTCGGCGAAGTGGAGACGACCGTCTCGCCGGGTCTTGCCCGCAATCGCGGCATTGCCGTGATCTGGCAGGATCTGGCGCTGTTTCCGGAAATGAGCGTTGCCGAGAACATCGCGTTCGAGACGCTTCTCGGTTCGCGTCCATGCCTGGTCAATCATCGCGCCGTGAAAGAAAAGGCCGCCGCGGCCTTGGCACAGCTGGGTGTGGAACTGGACCTGGACGCCCGGCTGAATACCCTGCCGATTGCCGGCCGGCAGGTCGTGGCAATTGCCCGAGCGTTAGTCGGGGATGCCCGGCTCATCTTCATGGACGAGCCGACGGCATCGCTCACTCAATCGGAAACAAACCGACTGCTCGAAATTGTCCGCACCTTGTCGGCGCGTGGCGTGGCCATCGTCTTTGTGAGCCATCGTCTCGCAGAGGTTCTTGCGATTTCGAGCCGCGTGACGGTCCTGCGCGATGGACGTCTGGTCGGCGTCTACCCAACCGAAGGCATGAGCCAGTCACGTCTGACCGAATTGATGACCGGCAAGATGTTCGAGACCAAGGTAACCGCGCGCGACAAGGCGGGTGAACCCGATGTTCTGGAGGTCGAGCACCTCGGCCGTCGCGGGGAGTTCGACGACGTCAGTCTCAAGATCCATGCAGGTGAGATCGTCGGCTTGACCGGGCTTATCGGAGCCGGACGCACTGAGCTCGGGCACACCTTGTTCGGCATGACGAGGCCTGACAGCGGCGTGATCCGCCTGAACGGCAAGACCCTTGACCTCAGGTCCAACCGTGATGCGGTCGCTGCAGGCATCGCCTACGTGTCGGAAGATCGTCTGTCGCTGGGGCTCGTGCAGCAGCAGTCGATCGCAGACAACATCGCGCTGGCGGTCCTGCCGCGGATTTCAGGCCTGGATGGGTTGATCTCGCGACGTCGGAAACAGCAGCTGGTGTCGAAATGGCTGGCGGACCTGGCGATCAAGATCGGGCAGCCGACCGACCCCGTTTCGACATTGTCCGGCGGCAACCAGCAGCGGGTCGTGCTCGCCAAATGGCTGGCGACCGAACCGAAGGTTCTCATCCTCGATGCACCGACGGTCGGGGTGGATGTCGGTGCGCGGGCGGGAATTTTCGCGATTGTCCGGCGACTGGCCGAACAAGGCCTGGCTATCCTGTTGATCTCCGACGAGGTGCCCGAGGTCTATCTGAATGCCGACCGGGTCCTGCACATGGCCGCCGGTCGCATCGTCAACGAATTCGATCCGAACAGGATTGATCTCCGAGCGATGGAAGAGGCTGTCTATGGCTAGGTTCATCCGCAATCACCCGACGGAAATGCGGCTGTCGATCGTACTGATCTCGCTTTGCGTCGGCCTGTCTTTCGCATCGGAAAGTTTCTTCACGCTGCCGAACCTCACGGCACTCTTGAACAATAATGCAGTCAATCTCATCTGGGCTGCAGGGTTGCTCGTGGTGCTGATCGCGGGCGGGATCGACATCTCGTTCGCGGTCGCCGCGTCGATCATCCAGTATCTGGCGGTCTACGTCTTTTCCGCGATCGGCGGCGGCAACTGGCTCATCGGGTTCCTGGTCGCCGGAGGTCTCGGGATAGGGGTTGGCTTCATAAACGCCATCCTCATTCATCACTTCCGTATCATTTCCATCGTCGTGACCATCTCGACATTCAACGCCTTCTTCGGGTTGTTGATGTTCTTCACGAGCGGAAAATACCTCTACAATTTGCCCGACTGGTGGACGGGACGGGTCGTTCTCCTCGAACGGCAGGTGGCGGATGGAACCTGGGCCGAAATCACCCTTCCGGTCGCCGTCATGGTGGCAGCGCTCGCGGCGACCTGGGTTCTGATCCGCCACACCACGACGGGGCGTCAGCTCTATGCGTTCGGCGACAACCCGGAAGGCGCGCGCCGGCTCGGCATCAATATCGGCCTCATGCAGTTCATTGCCTTTGGCTGGTGCGGATTGATGGCGGGGATAGGCGGGTTGATGCAGGCGCACATCGTCCAGGAAGTCGTGCCAAACGCTCTGATAGGCCGCGAGCTGGATGTCCTGGCGGCCGTGGTGCTGGGCGGTGCGCGCCTTGGAGGTGGACGGGGATCGGTGCTCGGCTGCGTCCTCGGTGTCTTGCTGGTAGCCGTCACCCAGAACGGACTGAACCTGCTGGGTATCTCGCCCTTCGCCTTCAAGATGGTGGTCGGCGCGATCATTCTGATCGCCATTTCGACCTCAAATCTCAATCTTGCCGGCCTTGCCGCAAGCAGACACCGCAAGGACTAGCATGAACACGCTCGTTGCATGGCTGAACAAACATCTCGGCGCCGAGATTGCAGGGCTCTTCATCTTCCTGTTCGCTGTCATTGTCATCTTCGGAGTGGCTTCGCCGCAATTCCTGACGATGGCAAATTTCGGGTCCATCGCGTTTCAGCTACCGGAACTGGGCCTGCTGACCCTGGCGATGCTGATGCCGATCATTTCTGGCGGCTTCAACCTGGCGATTATCTACACGGCCAATATCTGCGGCTTGACGCTGGCCTATGTGCTGCAGATCCACGGCGGCCCGGATGCGCCGATGTGGGCCTTCATCCTCGGGGGCGGTGCGGCGCTCATCGTCGGTGCGGCGGCCGGATGCTTCATGGGCCTGGTCATCGCCTATATCGGTGCCCACCCCATTCTCGTGTCCCTGGCTATGATGATCTTTCTGCGGGGGCTTGGCGAATTCCTGACCAAGGGCGGCGATATCTCCGACTTCCCCGCCTATCTGCACCCCATCGGACACGGATTTGTCCTCGGCATACCGGTTCCGCTTCTGATATTCGCCCTGGCGGCTCTTGTCTGGCACATACTGCTCGGTCGTTCCCGTCATGGCTTCTCGGTCTACATGATCGGGTCGAACGTCAAGGCGACCGCCTATTCCGGGGTCCACACCAAGCGAACATTGACGCTGATCTATACCTTGTCGGGGCTCATGTGCGCCGTCGCCGGTATCCTGATGCTGGCCCGGTTCAATTCGGTCCGGGTCGGCCACGGAGAAGCGCTGCTTCTCGTCACCGTCCTCGCGTGCTTCCTGGGCGGGGTCGACCCCTTCGGAGGCTTCGGTCGCGTGGTCCCGGTCGTGCTGGCCCTCGTCATACTCCAGGTCCTGTCGTCCGGTCTCAATCTGCTCGGCGCCAACCAGCATCTGTCGACTGCGGTCTGGGGCATCTTCCTGATCGCGGTGATGATCCTGCGCTGGCTCGCCGGGAAAACAAAACTCTTCAGCAATAGGAAAGGCTAGGATCATGCAAGGATTTGGTGTGCACACCAGCATGTGGACCATGAACTGGGATCGCGCTGGCGCCGAAAGGGCGATTGCCGCGGCGGTCGACTACAAGATGGACTTCATCGAGATTGCACTTCTCGACGCCCCGTCGGTCGACGCCGGTCATACACGTACGCTGCTGGAAAAGCATGGTCTTCGGGCCGTATGTTCCCTCGGTCTGCCCGAGCCGGCCTGGGCTTCGCAGCGCCCCGAGGCTGCCATTGCCCATCTGGAGACGGCGATGGAGAAAACGGCTGAAATGGGGGCGCTGGCGTTGACCGGCGTGACCTATGGCGGCATCGGAGAACGGACGGGAGTCCCGCCGACGAAGGCCGAACGCGACAATGTGGCTCGTGTTCTCGGCGCCGCTGCCAGGCGCGCGAAGTCGCTCGGCATCGACCTCGGTATCGAGCCTGTCAATCGTTACGAAACCCATCTCATCAACACGGGCTGGCAGGCGGTCGAGATGATCGAGCGGGTCGGTGCGGACAACATCTTCATCCACCTCGACACCTACCACATGAACATCGAGGAAAAGGGTGCGGCCAACGGGATTCTCGATGCGCGAGACCACCTGAGATACATCCATCTTTCGGAGAGTGACCGAGGCACGCCCGGTAGTGGTACCTGCGACTGGGACGAAATCTTCGCGACGCTTGCGGCCATCGGCTTCAAGGGTGGCCTGGCCATGGAGAGTTTCATCAACATGCCGCAGGAATTGGCGTTCGGCCTTTCGGTGTGGCGGCCGGTCGCCAGGGACGAGGCGGAGGTGATGGGGAACGGGCTGCCCTTCCTGCGCAACAAGGCCAGACAGTACAAGCTGATCTGAGTGTTTGGCTGCCGGCTTGCGCGGCGACATTTCTTACGGGGCATCCATGCAGACGATTACTTTGGCCGAATTGGCCGATCTTCTCGCCTCGCGTCCACGCGGCAGGCGTCTCCTCGTCGCGGTGGTGGGGGCGCCGGCATCCGGCAAATCGAGACTGTCGGAGGAGCTGGCAGAAAGGCTGGAGCAAAGCCAGCCGGGACGCGTCGCCATCCTGCCGATGGACGGCTATCACTATGACGATGCACTGCTGAAGCAGCTTGGTCGTCACGCCCGGAAGGGCGCGCCGGACACCTTTGACGTCGACGGACTGTGCCACATGCTTCGGCGCTTGCGGGAGAACGCCGATGACGCGATCGCCGTACCCGTCTTTGACCGCGACATCGAGACAGCGCGGGCGGGCGCGCGCCTCATTCCGGCGGCGGCTGACATCGTTGTGGTCGAAGGCAATTACCTGCTGCTCCGCCAACCGCCCTGGTCCGCGTTGAGACCCTTCTTCGATCTCACAGTCATGGTGCTCACACCGGAGACCATTCTTCGGCAGCGGCTGGCGAAGAGATGGGCGTTTTATGGTCTGCCTCCGTCGGAGATTGACCGCAAGATCGAGGAAGTAGACCTGCCCAACGGCCGGTTTGTCGCACAGGAAAGTGCTGTCGCCGAGTACCGGATCGACAATGATGCTGCGGGCTAGGCCCGACCGGCGGGCTGCTTCCGAAATTGTATCCGATACAATGTTCCCGTTGACCCGGAAACTAGTCCCGACTTGAACTGCTGCTCCCAGTCGGGAGAGATTCGTGCACGTTCCCATCTTTCAGGTCGATGCGTTCACCAACCGCCGGTTTGCGGGGAATCCGGCGGCCGTCATGCTGCTCGAGGACTTCCTGGAGGACGCGGCCCTGCAGGCGATCGCGGCCGAAAACAATCTCGCGGAGACAGCATTTCTCGTGCCGGACGGCGAGGACTACCGTCTGCGCTGGTTCACACCGACCGTGGAGGTGCCGTTGTGCGGGCACGCCACCCTCGCGAGCGCCGCTGTCGTAATGGAGCGCTTGTCGCCCCAAAGGCGGCGCGTCGTGTTTCATTCCATCAGCGGGGCACTGATCGTCGATCGTCGGTCCGACGGCTACGTGATGAATTTTCCGGCCCGTCCGACCGAGCCTGTCGAGCCGCCTCCGGGACTAGCTGAAGCACTTGTGGCGCGGCCGGTCGAGGTGGCGGCGGACCGCTTCAATTACCTGGTGCTGCTCGACGACCCCGATCAGGTGCGGCGTCTCGCCCCCGATATGGCAGCTATCAACCGACTTGACCGCACCGGAGTGATCGTTACGGCGCCGGGCGATGACGGATACGACTTTGTCAGCCGCTACTTCGCGCCCGCCAAGGGGATTCCCGAAGATCCGGTTACCGGTGGGGCGCATTGCGCGCTGACACCCTACTGGGCGGAGCGCCTGGGCAAGACGGACTTTCGGGCCTTTCAGGCGTCGAGGCGCGGCGGCGAGATCGACTGTCGCCTTCTCGGCGACAGGGTCGAGCTCGCGGGCGGCTGCGTCTTCTATCTCGAAGGGCGGGCAGAGGTCTGACGCACCTCTGCCTCCGAGAGCCTCGCGCGTCCGGCGCAGCTCGACGAGGAGTTCGCCAGGTTGGGGGCCGCGTTTCGTTCTCGTTTGCCATCAATAGGCTACGGTGACGACGATCGTGTCGGTATAGGTGCCGGGTACCGGTGTGCTCTGTGCGGGTACCCGGCCGTAGACGCTGATGTTTTCGGTGAGGCCGGTCCCAGTGCCTGTTACGAGATCACCCCCCGAATTGCCCCATGGCTGCGACCGCGCCGCATCCTTGTAGAGGCCATAAGTGACGTATGCGCCGCCAAGTGTCATCCGGCGCGCCGTAGGTCCGGTGCCGGTCAGGCCGTTGTCGAGCGAAATCGTGTAGGCGGTGCCGGCGGTACAGGTCGCCGCGACGTTGCCGCTGGCGTCCACTGCCGTGTCGAGGACACCCTGGCTTCCGAAGTCGATGTCCTCAGCGCTGACCAGGCAGTTGGGGTTGACCGTCGCCTGCACCGTGAAACTCGGTCTGGTCGTATTGCCGGTCACGGTCGAGCAATCGGGCGGGCTGCCGATGATGAGGTAGGTGGCATAGTTGAAACTCACCTCGGCGCCGGAAAATGTAGAGGTGTAGGTGCCGGTCGGAGCCGTCTGCTGGTTCGCCAGCACGCGTCCATAGATGGTCCTGGTCCGCTCGACGGTGCCGAGGAGCTGAGTGAAATCGATTGCGACGGGCGAGCCGAGGCTCGGCATCTCCCGCGAACCCCAGGGGGTGGTTCGGGCGGCGTCGCTGTAGAGATTGTAGTCGAGCTGATCGAGTGCGGTGTTCAGCATATGACGCGTGCCGGATGTCGAACCGCCTGATCCGGCATTGATGTTCAGGCAGACCCGGACGTTTGTCAGAATGCCGCTGAAGCAGCTTGCTGTGACCGTACCGCTGGAATCGGCGGCCGCTCCCGACAGGGAATCGACACTCCCGAAGTTCACGTCGGAGACGGAGAACGAGCAGGTCTGCGCCAGGGCCGGGAAGGACGCCGTCGAGAGCAGGCATGCGAGAACCGGAGCACGTAGCGACATCCCGAACCTCATTGGGTTGTCCGACAGACGACGTCGGGAATGGTGACCTGCTCCCCGGCCCTGGGGCGGAAGCCGAATTCGGCGATACAGTGACCGCCCTGCGGCCGTTCGAGCGTGACGCGATTTCGAGCCTTCAGATGCGTCAGGAAGGCCTGCCCGTCATAGCCGACGAAGAATTCCTCGCCGCTGTCCTCGACACGGCCCGTGGTGCCGATCTCGACGTAGGAGCCACCTTCGTCCCGCAGCGTGACGAGGGCTGCGGCAGCCTGGGTCTCGACATCGAAGCGGATTACGGTTCCACTGCGGTCTGCCGGCATCGTCGTGCTTTTCGTCTCGGCGACCACGGCGTCGACCGGCAGATTGGTGGGATCGATCGTCACGCGGTTCGGCTCGTAGGAGCGCAGATTCGGCAACAGAAGCTTGCCCCTGCCGTTGCTTCGCCCGGCCGGCCTGTTCTCGTAGAGGACATCGACTCCCGGGGCGCCCGTATCGACGACGGCAAAGGCGTCGTCGATCCTGTTGGAGAGGAAAACGTCGCCACCTGCGAAGACGACGGCTCCGTCGACCTGTCCCGTTGCCTGCAGGTGTTCGCCGTGCTGTGCAGCGCCCGCTTCGAGACGGGCAGTCTCGGTGCGATAGGTGACGGTGGCGGAGCGATGCGTCCGCGTTCCTTCCGAATTGCGCAACCGCCAGCCGAGACTGCCGCTCTCGGTGCCGGCGGACTTTGCGATGTCGGCGGTGAAGGCGGTGCCATCCGATCCCGAGGATGTGCTGGCCGCGCCGTACATGTCCTTGCCGAGTTGCACCGACAGGCCGGCGAAGATGCCGAAGGAACCCCGGTCCGCGAGATCGGTGAAGCCGCTGGCGAAGAACGAGACGCGATTGTTGATCTGCCGACTGTAAGAGAGGCCGACGAGTTGCGAGCGGTCTCCGTCGACGGTCTCCACATTGGTGAAGCTCAGATTGAGCGTCGAGGGGTCGAAGCTCAGGGGAACGGAAAGAGCGATCTGGTCGAGTGCGCGGGGCGGCGAGGCTCGAAACCTCTCCTCCGGCGTCGCCGGATCGAAGGTGATCGCGGCGATGTCGTCGTAGTCGCCGAATGTGTGTTGGCTGCGGGCGTAGAGACGCCAGTCTCCGAGTTCCATCTCGATGCTTCCGGCGAGCTGGAAGCCTGCCCTGTCCCCAAAGCTGCTGGCGGACCCTGCAAGTGAGGCCACGCCGTAGGCGCCCACTCCGAAGGCAGCGCCGCCGCCGCCGTTCAGGAGCCCGCCTCCGCCTTCTGCGTGTGCCTCGACCGTGAGCCAGTCATCGACGCCGTAGCGCAACGTGCCCGACCCCACGAGATCGCTGCTGTAGTCATTGGATTCCGTTCCGTAGAAACGCCGCGCATAGCCGGCCTCGAGCGAGTAGTCCGCCAGCCCCGTTGCGAGAAGGTTGGAGGACGCAAAGAACGGCGTGTCGGACGTCGTCTCCCGGCCGAGCGCATCGCGTACCACGACACGTGCCATGCCGGCGCCGGTGACGACCGGCAGATTGATGATTTCGAAGGGCCCTTCCGGAACGGTTTCACTCAGGCGGCGTGCGTTGTCGATGTAGACGTCGACCGTCGAGGGGACGGTGGCCGATCCAGAGAGCTGCGGCAGCGGCATCGTCACGAGGTCCGGCCGCAGCCCGAAATTGCGCTTTACCTGGACACCGCCCATGCGGATCGGACGCGTCCAGCCGAGTCCGCCGGTGATGAGATCGCCGACCTGATAGGTCGTCATCGTGTCGGGGTCCGAATAGGACCAGCTCGTTTCCAGGCGTGTGGAATCGTAGCGATCGTCCGTCGAGGTGCTCAGCAGCTGCGAGCTCGACAACACCCCGTAAGGGCTGAAGACGCGCCCCTCGAACCAGCCGGAAAGGCCCTGGAAATCCCAGATCTTCCCGGCATCCCCTCCGCCGGTATTGCCGTAGATTGTGTAGTTGATGAGTCCTCCGAAGCTGCTGTCCGCCTTCTCCTCCCCCGGGTCGCTTCTCGTGAGCTTGTGGGCGTCGATGACGCGTGCGGATATGCTGTCGAACTGGACATCGAAATAGATGGCCTGCAATGTCGCATCATAGCGGTGGGCGACTCCAGGCAGTTTCGAGATGTCGACGAGGCCGTCAGCACGGAGGGCTTCAGCTGCCGGGATGATCCCGACATTGCGAAGCTGGTCCGGGGCGATCGCGAGTGCTCCACTGCCGTCGCGCGTGAAGGCCGCGATCAGCCTGGTCGGCCGCCCGTTGATGAATACCTCCAGCTGCAGGTCGAGGGGTGCCGCAAGCGACGTATCCGCGTCGACACCGGTACCGGCCGGCGGCAGCTGCTGGGCACGCGCCCGGGAGGCGCTGGGGTCGACGGCGAGTGAAACAGACAGCGAGAACAGAATGCTAGCCGCCCCGCATGCGCGCTTGCGCATTCAGGCGTCCTCCTTCGCTGTCGGCGCTGATCGTCACGGTTCCCCCGGAGGGGCCGCCTTTTGCCGGCACGAACCAGGCGACCGAGGACTTTCCGAGCACGTAACCGATGAGCCCCCCGCGGCGGGCGAGCGTTCTTCCCTTGCTACTCAGGACGAGGTTGGAGACCCTGAGCCGCTGGGTTCCGTCGTTACGGGCCGTCACCAGATAGCCTCCACGCCCCCGCTCGATTGTCCACGATGTGGCTGGAGAGGAGTCCGGGGGAGTGAAGAAGACCGGAATGGAGTGCCGCACGACGAGATTCACTACGCCCGCCTGCCGTCTCGATGGCTCGGGAAGCTCGTCGACGATGAGACGGTAGCTTTCCTCCTTACCGATCGCCCTCTTGGATGTGCGGACGACGCGGATCAGGTTCTCGCCTCCCGGATTGAGGGCGATGATCGGCGGGCTCGCGGCGACGTCGTTCGTCGGCGTATAGACGTCCTCCCCGTTCCTCTGGTCCCAGCGGAAAACCCGGACCTGCACGTGGATTGCACGCGGCGCGTCGTTCCAGACCCGAATGGTCGAGGCGGCCTGCGGGACCTTCATGTCGAGGATGACCGGCGCGACCCGTAATGACGCCGCGTGCGATGACGGACCAAAGAGAACGAAAGCTGTCAGGCATACGATGAGCGAGATGATCGGCTGCATAATTCCTCCCAACACGATCAAGGGCACCGGGTCCGAGGGCTCGGCACCGTGTCCCGACATCACGCGTTGATATCGCGCGTGGTTTCAGTAGGTCACGGTCACCGTAATCGTGTCCGAGTAGGTACCCGCCGCCGGCGTCGACTGGGCAGGCACCTGGCCGTAGACGGTGTAGACCTGCGACGCACCTGTTCCCGTGCCGGAGACGGTATCCGTTCCGATCGTCTGACCCCAGACGGTGGTGTGGGCGACATCCGAGTAGAGAGAATATGTGACGGTCGCAGATCCCGGCCCGGTCATCTTGCGCGAAGCCACGGTCGCCCCGATACCGAGGCCCTCGTTCAGGCCGACATTATAGGTCGCCCCGTCCGTGCACTGGACAGTGATTTCACTGGTCCCGGTCGTGGCAGACGACAGAACGCCAGATGCGCCGAAGTTGAGCGTAGTGGTGGAGTTGATCAGGCATTCGGCGGTGATCTGGATTTGCACAGTAAAGATGTCGGTCGCAGTTTGCGCTCCGGCGGGGCCCGCAAGTAGCGGCACGCCGGCGAAAAGCGCAAAAACAGTCAAGAAGCTGATACGCATCCGACCTCCGAATCGATTTCGGTAATGTACGTTTATCATCATATACTCATATTCTTGGTTTGACTACGTGATTTCTCTGAAGGTGCTCCCGCCGGGACCTGCGAGCTTTGCACGCACCGGCGGGTTTCTTCTGTTTCGGAGACGAGCGACATGGGTGGCTACACCTCTATTGCACCGGTGGCAGTATCCGCAGCAGCGGCGGAATCGTCTCGCGGGGCTTCGGCGTCGTTTGGCCGGGAACCGGTTCCACCGGTCGGAGAAACGGCACGCAGCGCTCGCGTCTGGCATCCCAGCGCGTGTTGCGGGGGCAGACGCAGGCCTGCTGCTTTGCGCTCCAGGTCCGGCCACCCGTGCAGGCCGGCGGCTTGGTGGTCGGCGGTACGACGATGTCGCCGGGTCGACCGCAGGTCAGGCTTCCGACCCGCCTGATCTGCCAGCCCTGCCGGGAGAGGGACGCGGCACGGTCGGGGTCGATCTGCTTCCACCCACGCGGGCAGCTTTCGATCGTCGCCTGCGGGCGGGCACAATAGAGCACCTGCTCACCACTGCGGCGCACGACCACTTCGAAGCCCGCGGGTATCCGGCTGCGACTCGGATAGGCCTTGTATCCGGTCGGGCAGACGAGTTGCGGCGGGCGGGCACAGT
>DATGWU010000519.1:0-2070 GCA_035299345.1 Rhizobium sp. | reverse complement strand
GGCCGCCGGATTCTCGTGGTCGAAGACGACCGCCTCAACGCCCGCATCATCGCGTCCATCCTGCGGCCCGAGGGTTATGTCACCCACGAGGTCGACTCCGGGGAAGCGGCTCTTGCGGCGTTTGCCCAGTTCCGCCCCGATCTCGTGCTGCTCGACGTGGTGATGGACGGCATCAACGGCTTCGAAACCTGTCGCCGGCTCAAGGAGGACCCCTCCGCGGCGAACGTCCCCGTGATCTTCATCACGGCGAAGAACCAGCCTGAAGACATCGTGGCTGGTCTCGAGGCGGGCGGTGTCGATTACGTGGTGAAGCCGTTTCAGCCGAAGGAAATGGTGGCCCGGATCCGCACCCACCTGCACCTGCGCGCGCTCGTCGATCACCAGCAACACCTCATCGACGATCTCAGCAAGGCCAACGCCGCCAAGAACCACTTCCTCGGCATCGCCGCGCACGACTTGCGCAACCCGCTCACCTCGATCCGCGGCCTCTCCGAGTTCATGCTCGACGGCTCCTCCGGCGAACTCTCCGAGGACCAGCGCGCGATGCTCCGCAGCGTGCACAGCGCGACGCATGTCATGCTCGACCTGCTCAACGAGCTGCTCGACATCTCGATCATCGAAAGCGGCGAGATGCGTCTCGATCTCTCCCCCACGAATCTCGCCGATCTGGTGACCGACGCGGCATTCCTCAACGGCCTCACCGCCGCACGCAAACAGATGAAGATCGTCTGCCGCCCGTTCAAACCCTCGTGCGCGCTGCTCATCGACGCCCGCAAGATCCGGCAGGTCGTGGACAATCTTCTCAGCAACGCGATCAAGTTTTCGCCGCCCGGGACGACTATTACGGTGGAATTTTCCGAAGATGGCACCCACCAGACGATTTCCGTGCAGGATCAGGGCCCCGGAATCCCCCCCGGCGAGATGAGCATGCTGTTCACCAGTTTCGGCAAGACCTCCGTCAGGCCCACCGGCGGCGAAAAAAGCACCGGGCTCGGGCTGGCGATCTGCCGCAAGATCGTGGAAGCCCACCACGGCACCGTCTCCGCCGCGAATCGCGAAGGCGGCGGCGCCGATTTCCGCATCTCCCTGCCACCGACCGCCACCGATCATGGAGTTTAACGGCACAGTGCTCGTCGTCGACGATGAGCCCCACATCCGCCGGTACATCGGTCTGATCCTGCACAAGCTCGGCTCACCGCGGATCATCGAGGCCGCCAACGGCGAGGAAGCCGTCGCTCTCTTCGCCCAGCACCAGCCGGACCTCGTGCTCATGGACGTGAACATGCCCATCATGGATGGCATCCACGCACTCGAGAAGATCTGTGCCGCCAATCCCGATGCGCTCGTGGTGATGCTCACCTCGCTCGCGACCCGACATGTCGTCGAACGCTGCCTCGAGCTGGGCGCAGTGAACTTCGTCCGCAAGGACACGCCCAAGGAGATGATGGCGAAGGTCCTGACCGAGACGATCAACGACAACTTCGGCGAAGCCGAAGCCTGACGCCATGTCCTCCGAGCAAATCGACGACGCCGACGAGGTTGGACTCGTGCTGCGCGAAGTGCGTTACCCGCTGCCCCGCCTCCTCCGCGAGCTTCGGCTCGAACGCACCGGATCGCTCTTCGCGAAGGAGATCCTCGATCAGAAGGAGATCAGCCAGATCTTCACGACCCGCCGGAAGAAACATGCCAAGCGCGCCAAATAACGGGTTCATGGAGACGATCACCGCCGGCGTGCCGCCGCTGGTCGCCCCGGAGGTCCTCGGCCCGCTCGTGAAGGAGCACGGCCACGGCACGCTCGCGCTGCTGCAGGCTCTCATCGCGGGGAAACACCTGCCAAAGGACCAGGCCTGCACGCTGTGGGGCAACTCCATTGGCAAGGCCTACGTCGATCCCATCAGCTCCCTCATCTCTGACGAGGCGCTCACGAAGCTTCCGCACGAGATCGCCCTCAAAACCCAGAGCATCCCGATCTACGTGCTCGACGGCGTGACGACCGTCGCGATGGCCGAGCCGAACGACCCCGATCTCGTCCGCCGCATCGGCCACATCGTCCTCGGTCCCGTCAGCCCC
>DATGWU010000518.1:0-1686 GCA_035299345.1 Rhizobium sp. | reverse complement strand
CAATTGCGCCACGACGGCCGCCTGAACTGGCTGCGTCCGGATGCGAAGTCGCAGGTTTCCGTGCGTTACGAGAACGACATCCCGGTCGAGGTCGTGAACGTCGTCATCTCGACGCAGCACACCGCGGACGTGAAGCACTCGGTCATCGAGAAGTATCTCATCGAGAACGTCATCAAGAAGGTCATCGACCCGAAGCTGCTGACGAAGAACACCGAGTATCTTATCAACCCGACCGGCCGTTTCGTCATTGGTGGCCCGCAGGGCGACTCCGGCCTCACCGGTCGCAAGATCATCGTCGACACCTACGGCGGCTGGGGCCGTCACGGCGGCGGCGCGTTCTCCGGCAAGGACCCGTCCAAGGTCGACCGCTCGGCTGCTTACATGGGCCGCTGGGTCGCGAAGAACATCGTCGCGGCCAAGCTCGCCACGCACGCGGAAATCCAATTCGCCTACGCCATCGGTCACCCGAAGCCGGTGTCGGTGCGCGTCGAGACGTTCGGCACTGCCCAACTCGGCATCTCTGACGAGCAGATCACCGAGGCCGTGCAGAAGGTTTTCTCGTTCAAGCCGGCCGACATCGTCGCGCAGCTCGACTTGCTCCGCCCGATTTACCGCCAAACGACCAACTACGGCCACTTCGGCAAGCACGGCATGCCTTGGGAGAAGACCAACAAGGCCAAGGAACTCCGCGCCGCCATCCCCGCCAAATAATCACCACGCATCATGGCTACCGCTAACACCGATTTTCACGTCAAAGACATCTCCCTCGCCGAATGGGGTCGTAAGGAGATTCAGATCGCCGAGCACGAAACGCCCGGCCTGATGTCCGTCCGCAAAAAATTTGGTCCGTCCAAGCCCCTCAAGGGCGTGCGCGTCACCGGCTCGCTGCACATGACGATCCAGACCGCCGTCCTCATCGAGACGCTGGTCGAACTCGGCGCCACCGTGCGCTGGGCGTCGTGCAACATCTTCTCGACACAAGACCACGCCGCTTCCGCGATCGCCGCGGCCGGCGTGCCGGTCTTCGCTTGGAAGGGCGAGACGCTCGAAGAATACTGGGATTGCACCCTCAAGGCCGTCCTCAACCCGCAAGGCCAGGGCCCGCAGCTCGTCGTCGACGACGGCGGCGACGTCACGCTCCTCATCCACAAGGGCTACCAGCTCGAGAACGGTGACAAGTGGGTCGACTCGCCTTCGTCCTCGCACGAAGAGCAGGTCATCAAGAACCTCCTCAAGCGCGTCCACGCCCAGAACCCGAAGTGCTGGACCAACGTCGTGAAGGAATGGCGCGGCGTCTCCGAAGAGACGACCACCGGCGTCCACCGCCTCTACCAGATGCTCGAGAAGGGCAAGCTCCGCGTGCCCGCGATCAACGTCAACGACTCCGTCACCAAGTCGAAATTCGACAATCTCTACGGCTGCCGCGAGTCGCTCGCCGACGGCCTCAAGCGCGCCACCGACGTCATGATCGCCGGCAAGGTCGCGTGCGTCTGCGGCTATGGCGACGTCGGCAAGGGCTCCGCGCACTCGCTGCGCGGCTTCGGCGCGCGCGTCATCGTCACCGAGATCGACCCGATCTGCGCGCTGCAGGCGGCGATGGAAGGCTACCAGGTCACCACCCTCGAGGAGGTCGTGGCCACCGCCGACATCTTCATCACGGCGACCGGCAACAAGCAGATCATCACC
>DATGWU010000517.1:0-1878 GCA_035299345.1 Rhizobium sp. | reverse complement strand
AGACGGTGCCCGCCGCACCTTCGGCGCGGGCGACCATGCGGCCGAGGGTGACGGCCGTCTCGCCTTCGCCGGCAAGCACTTCGGCCACGCGGGCGGCATCCTTCTCGGCGACGACGACGATCATGCCGATCCCGCAGTTGAAAGTCCGCAGCATCTCGTTCTGTGCGACGCCGCCGGTCTTTGCCAGCCACGAGAAGACGGAGGGCACGCGGAAGGCGCCGAGGTCGATCTCCGCGGCGAGATGCTTCGGCAGCACGCGCGGAATATTTTCCGGAAAGCCGCCGCCGGTGATGTGGGCAAGCGCCTTCAGGGCACCCGTTTCGCGGATCGCCTTCAGGAGCGGCTTCACATAGATGCGGGTCGGCGCAAGCAGCGCCCGGCCGAGGCTCGCACCTTCGGCGAACGGCGCCGGGGCATCCCAGGAAAGCCCGGAGAGTTCGACGATCTTGCGCACCAGCGAAAAGCCGTTGGAATGGACGCCCGAGGAGGAGAGGCCGAGGATCACGTCGCCCTCGGCGATGTCGCCGGCGGGCAATAGCTGTCCGCGTTCTGCCGCACCGACGGCGAAGCCCGCGAGATCGTAGTCGCCGCCGGCGTACATGCCGGGCATTTCGGCGGTTTCCCCGCCAATCAGCGCGCAGCCGGCTTCGCGGCAGCCGTCGGCAATGCCGCCGACGATCGCCGCACCCTGGTCGGGATCGAGCTTGCCGGTGGCAAAATAGTCGAGGAAGAACAGCGGCTCGGCGCCCTGGACGACGAGGTCGTTCACGCACATCGCGACGAGGTCGACGCCGACCGTGTCGTGGATGCCGGCGTCGATGGCGATCTTGAGCTTGGTGCCGACACCGTCATTGGCGGCGACGAGGACCGGGTCCTTGAAGCCGGCGGCTTTCAGATCGAAGAGGCCGCCGAAGCCGCCGATCTCGCCGTCGGCGCCGGGGCGGCGCGTGGACCGGACGGCGGGCTTGATCTTCTCGACCAGCAGGTTGCCGGCATCGATGTCCACACCGGCGTCGCTATAGGTCAGACCGTTCTTGCCGTTCTCGGACATGGGGCTCTCCAATCGGGTGTCGTCGTTCTCCCGCGCAATGGCATGACCGGGGCGGGGATTCAAGGGAAATACCGGGAAATCCCGGTGAAAAAGCTGCCGTGCCGGCGTCTGCGCGGCGGCCGGGGAAGATTTTCGTTCCCAAGCGGCCGGCCATGAGCTAAGGAGCGCGCCGTAACGCATACCGGTCGCAGCCTACCCGGTCAAAACAAGGACGAACAACATGAAAACCATCGTGGTCTGCTCCGGCGGACTGGACTCCGTTTCGCTCGCCCACCGGATCGCGGCGGAACACGAACTTCTCGCCCTCATTTCCTTCGACTACGGACAGCGCCACAAAAAGGAGCTGGACCATGCGGCCGACTGCGCCGCCCGGCTCGGCGTGCCCCACGAAATCATCGACATTTCTGCCGTCGGAGGGCATTTGAGCGGCTCGGCGCTGACCGATGCGGTCGACGTGCCGGACGGCCACTATGCCGAGGACACGATGAAGGTGACGGTCGTGCCGAACCGCAACGCCATCATGCTGGCGATCGCCTTCGGCGTCGCCGCCGCTCGTCAGGCCGATGCCGTGGCCGTGGCCGTGCATGGCGGCGACCACTTCATCTATCCCGATTGCCGCCCCGGCTTCATCGACGCCTTCCAGGTGATGCAGGACGCCGCCCTCGACGGTTATGCCGCGGTGCGGCTCTACGCCCCTTATGTCAAGGCCTCGAAGGCGGACATCGTGACCGATGGTGCGCGGCACGGCACACCCTTCGAGCGGACCTGGTCCTGCTACAAGGGCGGCGAACGCCATTGCGGCCGCTGCGGCACCTGCGTCGAGCGCC
>DATGWU010000516.1:0-1762 GCA_035299345.1 Rhizobium sp. | reverse complement strand
GCATGGCGGGATCCCTTGCTGCGCGCCGGCATACGAACGAGGACAGCGCCGCCCTCCTCGCCGCACACGAAAAGTGCAAGGAGGCTGCGGCCAGCGAGGACCCCGATCGCTACTATTATGAGAACGAGAGATTCCATCAGGCGATCTATGCCGCGAGCCATAGCGGCTTCCTGGAGGAGCAGTGCACAGCGCTGCATCGCCGCCTTCGTCCCTATCGTCGGCTCCAGCTCAGGGTCCGCAACCGCATGAAGACCTCGTTCAGCGAGCACGGGGAGATCGTCGAGGCTATCCTTGCCGGCGACGCGACCGCGGCGCGGGAGCGGTTACGCAGTCACGTCGCGGTTCAAGGCGACCGTTTTGGTGATCTTGTGGCCAATCTGGCCAATCGCGAGCGCCGCGCCGGCCGTTCGGGATAGGACCGCCGAGCCGGCCGTCTTCCGATGATGGCGCTTCAGCACGATGCTACGACCTGTCCCGGCTCCGTCGCGAGGCGTTCCGCGCGCCGGTCGGTCCGGCGGGATCATCCGCCTGGTCAGCCAGCTCGATGACCTCGTTGGTGATCTCCTCCTGGCGGAGTTGAAGGGCGAGCGCGGTCAGGTCGTCCAGCTTCCTCGAGACATTGTCCTTTGCCGCGATCATGGCGCGTGTGCGCGCCTCGTTCTCCGCTGCGAAGGAGATGATGACCGCCTCGCACAACTCGGCAAACACGTATTCCTGGGCAAGCCCCTCGAGGAGGCGCTGTGGCGGTAGCGTGATCAAGGGCGCCTCCGTCAGCCGCGCAAGCTGAAACCTTTGGTAATCGAAGGGTATCAGGCGCTTTGTGACAATGTCGATCCGGCCAGCAGGCGCGAGCGCCGTGTGGATGACGGTGACATTGGTTATCGCACCCGCCTCCAGGCGGTCGTAGAGCGCGTCGATGATCCGTTCGGCAAGCTGTGCCGCCTCGTCGACATGGACGATCATCGGCGCCGTCCACTCGACCGCAAGCCCTCGCTCGCCGGCGATCATCAGACCGCGGTCGCCGACGAGAAGCAGCGCCTGTGGATGTCCGGCGCGCTCATTACTGAAGGCCTCCACAGCATCCAGCACCCTCTCGTTGAACGTTCCGGCAAAACCCTGTTCCGTGCAAAACGCGACGACTGCCTCGCCACGAGAGGCCTTGACGGTGGCCGGTGAGGCCGGCATCAGCGAGAGAGCTTCGCCGATCGCGACGCCGATCGCATCGGCGTAGGTTCGCACACCGGCAAGGTGCTGGCGTGCCTCCCGCGAATGGGCGACGGCGATGCCGCGCATCGCGGTCACGATCGTGGATAGCTGCCGGACGGAGCCTACTCTCGCCTCGACGCCGCTGAGCCGCTCGGCCATCGTTCACGACCCCGCGTCTGCCGCAGTGGAGGCGAGCTCCGCTGCAAGCCTCGCGACCACCGCCACGAGATCGGCGATCTGGCTCTCGTCGAGCCGTTTGCCTTCTGCGATAGCCGCTGTCGCGGATGTCGGGTTTGCGTCGAGGAAAGCGGCGACGCGTGAGCGCAGCTTCGCCAGGTCTTCCGGCGAAAGCGCGTCGAGCGTCCCGGCGTTCAGGGCGGAAAGCAGGGCGATCTGGTCGATCATCCGCAAGGTTGCAAAGCGCTGCTGCGAGAGCAGGGCGCGGATGTGCCTCCCGCGCGACATCTGCGCCTTGACGCGCTTGTCGGAAATGCCGCCGAAGCGGGTGAACATTTCGAGCTCCTGGAACTGCGAATACTGCAGGCGAACCTCGCCG
>DATGWU010000515.1:0-1929 GCA_035299345.1 Rhizobium sp. | reverse complement strand
GAGCTGCGGGCGGCTATCCGGCGAAAACTTCGCTCGCGACAGCAGCCCGTTCCGCGGAGCGCAAGTACTCGTCGATCGCCGCGGCAGCCTTCCGGCCGTGGCCCATCGCCAGGATGACGGTCGATGCCCCGGCGACGATGTCGCCGCCGGCGAACACCCCCTTGCGGGTCGTCATCATGGTCGCCTCGTCCACGACGAGGGTGCCGTGGCGCGTGGTCGTCAGGCCCGACGTCGTCTTGCCGATCAGGGGATTCGGGCCGTTGCCGATCGCCTCGATGACGATCTCGACCGCGAGTTCCTCGAAAGCACCGTCGATCGGGACGGGACGGCGGCGCCCCTTCTCGTCGGGTTCGCCGAGCTCGCACCTCTGAACCTTCAACGCCCGCACCCAGCCGTCGGGAGTCGAGAGAATCTCGACGGGCGCGTTCAGCATGCGGAACTGGATGCCTTCTTCCTCGGCGTGGTGCACTTCTTCGAGGCGGGCCGGCATCTCGGCGCGCGAGCGGCGATAGACGAGATACACGTTCTTCGCTCCCAGGCGCAGGGCGGTGCGCGCGGCGTCCATCGCGACGTTCCCGCCGCCCAGAACCGCCACGTTGTCACGGCGCAGGACGGGCGTGTCCTCCTCGGGGAACCGGAAGGCGCCCATCAGGTTCGCGCGGGTCAGGTACTCGTTGGCGGAATAGACGCCGTTCAGATCCTCGCCGGGGACGTTGACGAAGTAGGGAAGGCCCGCGCCGGTCGCGACGTAGACCGCATCGAACCCCTCGTCGAACAGGTCGTCGACGGAAAGCGTCTGACCGACGACGGTGTCGAACTCGAACTCGACCCCCATCTTCGCGAGGTTGTCCACCTCGGCGGCGACGATCGACTTGGGGAGGCGGAACTCGGGAATGCCGTACACGAGGACGCCGCCCGCCTTGTGGAACGCTTCGAAAACGACGGCCTCGTGGCCGAAGCGCCGGAGGTCGCCGGCGCAGGTGAGTCCGGACGGTCCCGCGCCGATGATCGCGACGCGGAGGCCGGACGGCGCACCGACGGACGGGAGCTCGACGCCCCCCTCCTCGCGCTCCCAGTCGGCCAGGAAGGCCTCGATCTTCCCGACGGAGACGGCGAATCCCAGGTCCTTGTGGACCTTCGCCACCATGCAGTTCTCCTGGCACTGGCTCTCCTGGGGACAGACGCGCCCGCAGATGGCCGGCAGGAGATTGGTTTCCTTGATCTTCCGGATCGCTCCGCGGAAGTCTCCCTCGGCGACCAGCTTCAGGAACGCGGGGACGTCCACTCCGACCGGGCAGCCTGTGACGCACGGCTCGTTCTTGCAGGAGAGACAGCGCACGGCCTCGGCGCGCGCCTGCGCGGGCGTGTAGGCGAACGGCACCTCGCGGATGTTGGTCACCCGCTCGGCGGGGTCCTGCTCCGACCAGAACACTTTCGGCAACTGCCCGCGCTGTCGCGCGTTCAAGGTGTTGCGGCTCTCGATACGGGCGGTGAGCTCTTCGGGAGTCAAAGCACTCCTCGGTTGTTCATCGGACATCGGGTCAAGCCCCTTCGGCGGCGGCGAGGGAAGCCTGCAGGCTGCAGGACGGGTCGTTCTCGCGGTATCGCGCGAGGCTCACCGCTTCCTCGGGCTTGTACATGGCCTGGCGGCGCATCATCCCGTCGAAGTCGACCTTATGGCCGTCGAACTCCGGACCGTCGACGCAGACGTACTTCGCGACGCCGTCGACCATCACCCGGCAGCCGCCGCACATCCCGGTGCCATCGACCATGATCGTGTTGAGCGAAACGAGCGTCGGAACGGCGTAGGGCTGCGTCGTCTTCGAGCAGAACTTCATCATGATCGGCGGACCGATGGCGACGGCGAGGTGGACATCGCCTCCTGCTGCGCGCCGGCTGATGATCAGGTCCTTCAACACGTCGGTCACG
>DATGWU010000514.1:0-5444 GCA_035299345.1 Rhizobium sp. | reverse complement strand
CAGCATCCATGCCCTCAAGGGCGTGAATTTCGACATTCATCGCGGGCAGGTTACCACTCTGTTCGGCGAGAACGGCGCGGGCAAATCCACGTTGATGAAGATTCTCTCCGGCGTGGTCAGGCCGACCAGTGGCGAGATTGTTCTCGATGGGGAACCCGTTTCCTTCCACTCGTCCGCGGATGCCCGCGACCGGGGCATCTCCATCATACACCAGGAACTGTCGCTCGCCCCGAACCTGTCGGTGCGGGACAACATCTTCATGGGGCGCGAGATCACGGGGCCGACCGGCGTGGATTTTGCCGCGGAGGAACGGGAGGTCCGCCGCCTCCTCGGCGAACTGGAAGAGGACATCGACCCGCGTACCCCCGTCGAGGAGCTACGGCTCGGCCAGCAGCAGATCGTCGAGATCGCCCGTGCCCTGTCTGTCGACAGCCGCATCCTGATCATGGACGAACCGACGTCGGCACTTTCCGCCTCCGAGGTCGAGGTGCTGTTCAAGGTGATCCGGGATCTGACCGCCCGTGGCGTGTCGATCGTCTATATTTCCCATCATCTGGAGGAGGCGCTGCAGATCACGCACCATGCCGTGGTCTTGCGGGACGGCACGATGACAGCCTACGCCCCGCGCAAGGACATCGACCTGAACTGGATCGTCCGCAACATGGTGGGCGAGAATTACGACCTCGGCTCGCCGCCGACCGGCTACGAATTCGGTGAGACGGCCCTTTCCGTCCGGGCTCTTACGGTGCCCGATCCCGCAGGCGCGGACTACAATGTGGTCGATCGCCTTTCGCTCGATGTCAGGGCCGGGGAAATCGTCTGCATCTACGGGCTGATGGGCGCCGGGCGAACCGAATTGCTGGAAACCCTTGCGGGACGGTTCACGCAATCCTCGGGAGAGATATTGCTCGAGGGTCGCGAGATATCTCGCCTTAGCATTGCAGAGCGGATCGCGACCGGGCTCGCTCTGGTGCCCGAGGATCGTCAGCGCGATGGCCTGGTCCAGACCATGACCGTTGGCCAGAACCTCTCGCTCGCTTCGATCATGAATTTCACCAGGGGGCTGTTCACCCAGAAGGGGCTCGAGCAGGCGCTGATCAACGATACGATCCGCAAGGTGACGGTGAAGACTACGGGCGGCGGAGCTGCCATCGGCTCGCTCTCCGGCGGCAACCAGCAAAAGGTCGTCATCGGGAAGATGCTGGCGACCAACCCGAAAGTGATGCTGCTCGACGAGCCGTCACGCGGGATCGACATCGGCGCCAAGGCGGAGGTGTTCAAACTGCTGGCGGAGCGGGCACGATCCGGCCTTGCCGTCGTCTATTCGACCTCCGAGGTCGGGGAATGCCTGTCGGTCGCTCACCGCATCATCGTCATGCGCAAGGGTCGGATCACCGCCGAGTTCGATTCCACCGTTACCAAAGAACAAATCATGGCCGCCTCGGGCGAGGCCGTCGCTCATTAATGGCCAAGGATTCAGGGAAGAAGCCAATGTCCGAGAAGTCCGCAACAGCCGCCCCTTCGCCGAACAGGCATAGCGGTATCAGCATCGGCCATGTCCTGTTGGAAGGGCGCGCGTTCCTGGCCCTGATCGCCATCATCGCCGTCTTTTCCTGGCTGTCGCCGAACTATCTGACGGTGTCGAATTTCCTGATCATGGCTTCGCATGTCGCCATCTACGGCATCCTCGCGATCGGAATGCTTCTCGTCATCCTGAATGGCGGTATCGACCTCTCGGTCGGGTCGATCCTCGCCCTGTCGGGCGTCGTCGCCGGCGCGCTGATGCAGGGTGTCGAGTTACAGTCCCTGGGCGTCATCCTGTACGCGCCGGTCTGGGCCGTCGTCGTACTGACGCTCGCTGTCGGCGCTCTGCTCGGCGCTGTGAACGGCATCCTGATCGCGATGTTCCGTGTTCCCGCCTTCGTGGCGACGCTCGGCGTCATGTATGTGGCGCGCGGCATCGCCCTGCTCCAGACGAACGGCCTCACATACAACAATCTGTCGGGCCGACCTGAACTGGGCAATACCGGCTTCGACTGGCTCGGGTTCAATCGGCTGGGCGGCATACCGATCTCGGTCATCGTGCTGGTCTCCCTCGCCGCCGTCACCGGCCTCCTGCTCAGCCGCTCGGCATTCGGCCGCTGGCTCTATGCGTCGGGCGGCAACGAGCGCGCGGCAGACCTTTCCGGTGTTCCCGTCAAGCGCGTGAAGATCACGGTCTATACGCTTTCCGGCATCCTTTCCGCCATCGCCGGGCTCGTCCTGTCGTCCCAGTTGACCTCCGCAGGTCCGACTGCCGGCACCACCTACGAACTGACGGCGATCGCTGCCGTCGTCATCGGCGGCGCGGCCCTTACCGGCGGACGGGGCACGGTGCGCGGTACCATGCTTGGGGCCTTCGTCATCGGGTTCCTGTCCGACGGCCTCGTGATCATCGGCGTGTCGTCCTACTGGCAGACCGTCTTTACCGGCGCCGTCATCGTTCTCGCGGTCCTGATGAACTCAATCCGGTACGGATCGGGCGCGCGCAGGAACTAACGCATCGAAGCTTGCATGCCCGGTTCCAGAATGTCGGCCGGGAACAAGAAAATGCCAAATCGGCAATAGGTTCAACACAGAGGAGGAGAAACCAATGTTGAAATCCACGAAAACGCTCATCATCGCGGCGTTCGCATCAGCCATGCTGTCGAGCGCAGCCTTCGCCGGCGATCTCATCTCGATCATCGTGACGGACCCGGCCAACCCCTACTGGAAGACCGAAGGCGACGTGGCCAAGGCAACGGCCGAGAAGCTCGGATACACCGCGAATGTTGCGGCCCACAAGGGCGACACCAACACCGAGTCTACCTTGATCGACACGGCGATTACCAATCAGTCGAAGGCGATCATCCTGGACCCGGCGAATGCTGATGGCTCCGTCGGCGCGGTAAAGAAGGCCGTAGCCGCCGGCATCCCGGTCATCCTGGTCAATGCGGAAATCAACCAGGAGGGGCTCGCCAAGGCCCAGTTGGTCTCCAACAACGCCCAGGGTGCTGCGCTCGGCGCAGAGCAGTGGGTCAAGATGATCGGCGATAAGGGTACCTACGTCGAGCTGTTCGGCAACCCGGCCGACAACAACGCCGCCACCCGCTCGAACGGCTACGAAACCGTCATCACCCAGTATCCGGACCTCCAGAAGGTCGGCAAGGAAGTCGCCAACTGGGACCGCACGCAGGGCTACCAGAAGATGCAGTCCCTGCTGCAGGCGAACCCGGACATCAACGGCGTGATCTCTGGTAACGACGAGATGGCGCTCGGTGCGATCGCAGCCCTCAAGGAAGCCGGCAAGCTGGCCAATGTGAAGGTCGGCGGCTTCGATGGTTCGCCGGACGCGGTGGAAGCCGTCAAGGCGGGCGAAATGCAGTACACCGTTCTCCAGCCCGTCGCAGTCTTCTCGGCAGAAGCCGTCAAGCAGGCCGACAACCTCATCAAGAATGGCTCGACCGGCGCGGCTACCGAAAAGCAGCTCTTCGACTGCCTCCTGATCACCAAGGAGAACGTCGACAAGTATACCGGCCCGTTCACCCTGTCGGAATAAGTTCAAATCGGGAGGGCGCAATCCTTGCGCCCTCCCATCCTCGTCCACGGAAGTTTCCGCGCGCCACGTTGCTTGCCGACACGGATGGACCGTAAACAAGCGCTCGCGGTCAGGAGAAATGGCGGATGGAGTTGAGCGACAGTCAGAACCAGACACCCGAAAGATCGGGTGTCGAGGAGTTTCCGAGCGACAGCCGACAGGCGCGGCAGACCGCGCGTCGGCAGCTTATCGCCGAAGCCGTGATGGCCGAGGGGACGATGCGCATCGAAGACCTCACGGATCGCTTCGGCATCAGCCTGATGACGGTACACCGCGACCTCGATGACCTCGAAAGCCGCGGCCTGCTTCGCAAGACCCGCGGCGTGGTGTCTGCCGCCCCGACGAGCTACGTCGAATCCAGCGACGTCTACCGCTCCACCCGACAGTCTGTCGAGAAGAAGGCGATCGCAGCAGCAGCGGCCACCTTCGTCGAGCCCGGACAGGCGATCTTTTTCGACGATTCGACCACCGTCCTGCAGATGGTACCTCATATCTCCGCCCGCGTGCCTCTGACCGCGATCACCAACTCGTTGACCTTGATGAACGCACTGCGTGGCGTCAGCGACGTGACCCTGCTCGGCCTCGGAGGCCAGTTCCACAATTGGTGCAACGCTTTCGTCGGTCCCGTGACGACCGCCGAGATCCGCCGTCTGCGCGCCGACCAGGTCTTCCTGTCCGTTTCGGCGATCACCGACGACATGGTATTCCACCAGTCACCGGACATGGTGGAAGCCAAGCGCGCGATGTTTGAATGCGCCCGTCAACGTATCCTTCTGGTAGACCATACGAAATTCGAGCGCCGCGCCCTTCACGGCATGTGCCGGCTGGACGAATTCGATGCGGTGATCGTCGACGCCAACATGCCCTCCGCCGACGTGCTCAAGCTGAAATCCCGAGGCGTCAACGTGGTCGTCGCCCCGTGGCAGTCGACGACGTAAAGGGAGACGGCCATGGTGTGCCTGCTTGGTATCGACAACGGCCTCACGGTGACCAAAGCCGTCGTCTTCGATGAAACCGGAAAACCCCTGTCGATCGCGCGACGGCGGATCAGCCAGATCATCGATCGCCCCCGCCACGTCGAACGTGACATGAGGGAACTGTGGCGGGAAACCGCGGCCGCCATACGCGAAGCAATGGCGACCTCGGGCCGGACGGCCGGGGAGATCGCCGCCGTCGCGGCCACAGCGCACGGAGACGGCCTCTATCTGCTCGATTCCGGCAGGCAGCCGCTGGGCAACGGCATCCTCTCGCTCGACAGCCGCGCCTGCGGCATCGTCCGGGACTGGGAGCGGCAGGGCTTGTCGGAAATCGCTCTGCAACGGTCGGGGCAGATGCCACATGCCTCGGCCCCCGCATCCCTGCTTGCCTGGGTGAAACGGCACGAGCCCGAGCGATATGCGGCGATCGGCCATGTCGTCGCCTGCAAGGACTGGCTGCGCTACTGCCTGACCGGCACGATCGGGACCGATCTGACCGAGGCGAGTACGTCCTTCTCCAACGTTGAGACCCAGACCTACGACGCCCAGATCCTCGAACTCTTCGGGCTGGGTGCCTTGCAACACGCACTACCACCGGTCCAGAATCCCGATGATGTCGCGGGTACGGTCACGGCGGAAGCTGCCGCGGCGACGGGCCTGATGCGCGGGACCCCCGTCGTGGCCGGCATCCATGACGTGACTGCGTCGGCGCTCGGTATTGGCGGCCTGGCCGAGGGGATCGTCGCCGTCGTTGCCGGAACCTACTCGATCAACGAGACGCTGACTTCGCGTTCGAAGATCGGCAGCGAGTGGTTCTGCCGCAACGGCCTGCGGCGGGGCGAGTGGAACAA
>DATGWU010000513.1:0-5449 GCA_035299345.1 Rhizobium sp. | reverse complement strand
TGCCGCCGGGCTCGGCGAGCCGATCCCGCTCGAGACCGAGCGCGGCTATCACACGCAGATCATGGCGCCGGGGATCGCCATGCGTCACTCGATCATCTGGCCGGAACGCGCCTTCATGGTGACGCCGACTGCGGGCGGCATCCGTGTCGGCGGCAACGTCGAGCTCGCCGGGCTCGATGCCGCGCCCGACTATCGCCGCGCCCGCGTTCTCGTTCGTCACGCCCAGCGGGCACTTCCGGGCCTGAAGGCGGAGGAGACGAGCGAATGGATGGGGCATCGCCCTGCCTTCCCCGATACCCTGCCGATCATCTCGGCGTCGTCGCGGGTGCCCGGCGTTTGGTACGCGACGGGGCACGGCCATCTCGGCTTGACCTATTCGGCGACGACGGCGAGGCTCATCGCCGATATGATGACCGGCGGGCGGCCGCCGGTCGACATGGCGCCCTTCAGCATCACCCGCTTTTGACAGAAGACTGCCACCCCTGATTGGAGCATAGACGATGAGATGGAAGCGCACGATCCAGTTGCTGGATGTCCATTGCGAGGGAGAGATCGGCAGACTGGCAATCGGCGGCGTGCCGAAAATTCCCGGCGAGACGATTGCCGAGCAGTTGCACTGGTTGAACACCGATCCCAAGGGCGAGGAACTCCGTCGCTTCCTCGTGCTGGAGCCTCGTGGCGCACCGATCGGTTCCGTCAACCTCTTGCTGCCGGCAAAGCATCCCGACGCCGATGCAGCCTTCGTCATCCTTCAGCCGGACCAGGCGCATGCGAGTTCCGGTTCGAACTCGATCTGCACGACCACGGCGCTGCTGGAATCCGGCATCGTCGAGATGAAGGAACCGGAGACGGTCGTCACACTCGAGACGGCTGCCGGCCTGGTCCGCGCCACCGCCACCTGCCGCGACGGGCGCTGCGAGAAGGTGAAGCTCACCATGGTGCCGTCCTTCGTGCATGAGCTCGATGTCGGGATCGATACGGAGCAATGGGGGCGCATCACGCTCGACCTCTGCTACGGCGGGATATTCTACGCACTGGTGGATGTCCAGCAGATCGGCACGACGATCGACAGGGCGAACGCCCGCACATTGGTCGAAGCCGGCATGATCCTGAAAGAGCTGATCAACCGCACCATACCCGTCGTGCATCCGGAAATCCCGGCGATCTCGGGCGTCGCTTATGTCATGTTCCGCGACATCGATCCGGACGGTGCGATCCGCACCTGCACGACCATGTGGCCGGGGCGCGTCGATCGCTCGCCCTGCGGGACCGGCAATTCGGCAAACCTCGCGACGCTTCATGCCCGCGGCAAGGCGAAGGTCGGCGACGTCTTCAAGTCACGGTCGATCATCGGATCCGAGTTCGAGGTCGGGCTCTCCGCAGTAACCGAAGTCGCGGGAAGGCCGGCCATCGTCCCGACGATCACCGGACGAGGCTTCACTTTCGGGCTGACGCAGGTGGCACTCGATCCGTTCGACCCGTTTGCCGAGGGTTTTGCTCTCACGGATGTCTGGGGACCGTCTGCCGGGGAGATCGGCAAGCCGCGGGCATAAGTGGCGTGCGGCGGTCCCTCGAACCGGCGCTTCCAGTTCAGGGATAGATCACGCCCTTGCGCAGGATCACGTTCGCGTAGAGGCGCGGCTCGCCTGTCTGAACGATCGCGTGGGCGGCGCGGACGCGGTCGTAGAAGGCACTTCCGACGAGTGGGGTCACACTCCGCTGCGGTTCGTGCCGGCTGCAGCAATCGAGAATCTCGTCGTGCACGGGATCGAGCCGGTCGCGATCAGGGCCGACCGTCGACCGGAAGATCGCCTCGGGGACGAAGTCGTCGATCGGCAACACGCTGAGGACCGCGTTGAGCACCGGCACCAATCCGTGCCCGTCGAGGCGGATGAGGCGGCGTGCATGCTCGAGGCCGGGATAATTGCCGTCCACGATGGCGATTTCGTCGCCGTGGCCCATGGCCCGGAGGGTCGCGAGCAGGTCGGGTCCGAGAAGAGGATCAAGTCCCTTCAGCATGTTCGATTTCCTTGAATAGCACTGTTTGGTCTGTGAGATAGCGCGCGAAGATCGGCAGACTTGCACCGCCGATCGCGCGCGCCTGGCTTCCGACGACGCCTTCGACGATCTCGGGCACCTGAATGCCCTGGAGATCGAGGCGCTCGAAAGATTCGTTGACGGCGGCGACCAGACGGTGGCGTACCCAGTCGGGAAAACCTCCGTCGATCACAGCCGCGGAAAAGTCGATGATCGAGGAAGCGGCGACCGTGGCTTGAGCGATGGCGTCCGCGCTGTCACGGATCCAGACATCCAGAGGCGCGCCGAAGTCGATCCAATCGGATGCGGCGTACCATAGCGGCTGTGGGTCGATCCCCCCTTCGCGCAGGAGGTTCTCCAGCACGAAGATCGAGGCGATCTCCAGCAGCTGCCTGGTCTCGCCTTGCTTGTTCCGGACGGGGAGCGGACCGATCGCGCCGGCCGTTCCCGTTCGTCCGACGAAGACGGTGGAATTGAGGACAATGCCGCCGCCGATGAAGGATCCGACGTAGAAATAGACGAAATCGGGATAGCGGGATCCGAGGCCGAAAACCAGTTCGGCGCCACAGGCGCTCGTCGCGTCATTCTGCAGGAATACCGGATAGGGAACCTGCCCGGCCACTTCCGCCTGCAGGTCGAAATTACGCCAGGCATCCATGGCTCCGTGCGGCGCGCCGACTTCGTCGGCCCAGTTCCACAGCTCGAACGGAGCCGCTATGCCAACGCCGGCTACATTCGCCTTCTGCTCGACGGACATGCGTCCCTCGAGTTCGGCGATACCCCCGGCGATGAAGGCGAGTATCTCCCGCGGTTCCGGATAGGGATAGGTGCGATGGAGCTGCAGCCTGATCTTTCCGACGAAGTCCATCAGGATCAGGTCCGCGCTGCGGCGGCCGATCTTGACGCCGAAGGAGAAGACGGCGTCGGGATTGAGAAACATCGGCACCGATGGTTGCCCGACCTTGCCGCGGATCGGCTTGCCGCGGATGAGCAGCTCGTCCTTTTCGAGTGCCCGCATAATGACGGAGACGGTCTGTGCCGAAAGGCCTGTTTGGCGCGCGATATCGGCCTTCGAAATGCCACCCTGGCGGCGCACGAGCGAAAGCACGAGCCGCTCGTTATAGGCTCGCACCCGCACCTGGTTGGCACCACCGCCTGCACTCACCATCTGAGGAAGGTCGGACTTGGGCGCCGGCTGTTCGGTAGATGACATGGCCGCTCCTCCTTTCCGACCGAGTTCTCTCCCGCTTCATGCATCATTTGCCCCAGCATGTCACATCCAATTAATAATTCAATTGGATTTATTTATTGACAGAGCCGTTCGCCGGTGTTCTTAATGACATCGGAGGAAGTTGCACTGACCCTTCGAGCCACCATCGGGCGCGGAGATCGCGTCCGGACCCATTCGTTTGTCGTATGGCCGCGAACGGCCACTGAATAATTCGGGAGGAAGAAATGAAGAAATCTCTGATCGCAACCGCCGTGTCGGCTCTGGCCCTCGGCGTCGTCTTTGCGGCACCGGCACGTGCCGAAGGCGTCTCGGCATGCCTCATTACCAAGACCGACACCAACCCCTTCTTCGTCAAGATGAAGGAAGGCGCGACCGCCAAGGCTCAGGAACTCGGCGTTACGCTGAAGGCTTACGCCGGCAAGGTTGACGGCGATTCCGAAAGCCAGGTTGCAGCAATCGAATCCTGCATTGCAGACGGCGCCAAGGGCATCCTGCTCACCGCATCCGACACCAAGGGCATCGTTCCGGCAGTCAAGAAGGCCCGTGACGCCGGTCTTCTCGTGATCGCTCTCGACACGCCGCTCGAGCCGCTCGACGCTGCCGACGCCACTTTCGCGACCGACAACCTGCTCGCCGGCAAGCTCATCGGCCAATGGGCTGCTGCGACCCTCGGCGACAAGGCCAAGGATGCCAAGGTCGGCTTCCTCGACCTGACCCCGTCGCAGCCGACCGTCGACGTCCTGCGCGACCAGGGCTTCATGATCGGCTTCGGCATCGATCCCAAGGATCCGAACAAGATCGGTGACGAAGACGATGCGCGCGTCGTCGGCCACGACGTGACGAACGGTAACGAAGAGGGCGGCCGTACCGCCATGGAGAACCTCCTCCAGAAGGATCCGGACATCAACGTCATCCACACGATCAACGAGCCGGCCGCCGTCGGCGCCTACCAGGCGCTCAAAGCTGTCGGTAAGGAAAACGACGTGCTGATCGTCTCGGTCGACGGCGGTTGCCCGGGTGTCAAGGCGGTTGCCGAAGGCCAGATCGGCGCGACCTCCCAGCAGTATCCGCTGCTGATGGCGTCGCTCGGCATCGAGGCCATTGCCAAGTTCGCGCAGGACGGCACCAAGCCGCAGCCGACGGAAGGCAAGGACTTCTTCGATACCGGCGTTGCGCTGGTCACCGACAAGCCGGCCGAAGGCGTGCCTTCCATCGACACGAAGGAAGGCCTGAACAAGTGCTGGGGTTGATGCCCTGATCCTTTAGGTCGACAATAAATTGAAGGGCGGTCTCGGCCGCCCTTTTTCAAACCGGAAAGCGAAAAGCGCCGGGTCCCTACGGGAGGGTTCACATGGCAAGTATCCAGGAATTCGAAAAGGTTCTCGACAAGAGCGACCAGTCGATCGCCGCGTTCGAGGACAGGTCCTTCCTGCGGAGGGTGCAGCACTTTCTGCATTCGACGCCGGCCGCCGTGCCGTTCATCGTGCTCGTCTCGGCGATCATCATCTTCGGCGTCACGATCGGCGGCAAGTTCTTCTCGAGCTATACGCTGACGCTCATTCTCCAGCAGATCGCCATCGTCGGCATTCTCGGGGCCGGCCAGACGCTCGTCATCCTGACGGCGGGCATCGACTTGTCGATCGGCGTCGTCATGGTCATCTCGGCGGTCATCATGGGCAACTTTGCCGTCACCTACGGACTGCCGTCGCCGGTCGCGATCGTCGCCGGCCTCGTCGCGGGCGGATTGTGCGGTCTGCTGAACGGCTTCCTAGTCGCCAAGGTGAAGCTGCCGCCGTTCATCGTCACGCTCGGCACCTGGTACATCGTCATGTCGACGAACTTCATCTACTCCGCCAACGAGACTATTCGAGAAACCGACGTCGCGGCGAACGCACCGTTCCTGCACTTCTTCGGGAACAGCTTCAAGATCGGCTCCGCTGTCTTCACGATCGGCGTGGTGACGATGGTAATCCTGGTCCTCATCTTGTGGTATGCCCTCAATCATACTGCCTGGGGCCGGCACCTTTACGCCGTTGGCGACGATCCGGAGGCAGCCAAGCTCTCCGGTATCCGGACGGACAGGGTCCTTCTCGGCGCCTATTCTCTCGCAGGCGTGATCGCTGCGATCGCCGCCTGGGTGTCGATCGGCCGCAACGGTTCGATTTCGCCCTCCGCGGCCGT
>DATGWU010000512.1:0-1685 GCA_035299345.1 Rhizobium sp. | reverse complement strand
GGCGCTCGTTTCCTACGGCGCCGCCCAGCTCGCCCGCCGTCTCGGACTGCCGTTCCGGACCGGCGGTTCGCTCTGCGCCTCCAAGGTGCCGGATGCCCAAGCCGCGCATGAAAGCGCCAACACGCTCAACATGACGCTGCTCGCCGGCACGAACTTCGTGTTGCACGCCGCCGGCTGGCTCGAAGGCGGGCTTGCCGCCTGCTACGAGAAGTTCATGATCGACCAGGACCAGCTCGGCATGATGCAGAAGATGGCCGCCGGCGTCGATCTCTCCGAAAGCGGCCAGGCGATGGATGCGATCCGCGAAGTCGGCCCCGGTGCCCACTATCTCGGCTGCGCCCACACCCAGGCGAACTTCCAGACGGCCTTCTATCGTTCCGCGCTCGCCGACAACAATTCGTTCGAGCAGTGGGAGATCGAGGGCAAGAAGCGGATCGAGGACCGCGCCAACGCACTCTGCCGTTCGTGGCTCGACTCGTATGAAGCGCCGGCGCTCGATCCGGCGATCGACGAGGCGCTCACCGCCTACATCGCCAAGCGCAAGGACGAGATGCCCGACGCCTTCTCTTGAAGGCATCCCGAAGCCAGGGAGCAAGGCGGAGCGGTGGCGGTGGCCGACATGATCCAGGAGGAGGTCTGGCGCCCGCATTACAAGTTCGAGGGGCCGCGGTGAGCGGCCCCAAGAGCCTGCGCGCGGCGCTCCGGCCGCACGGGCTCATGCCACGCGGCAGCGTGCATTTTCCGGACGGGGAGGGCGGACCGCGCCTTCCCGGCGGCAAGACGGCGCGCACCGTCGTGCTCGTCGGCCACGCCGGCGATGCGATGTGGCAGGCCTTCTGCGACTGGCGGGCGACAATGCCCACCGACCTCGCCGACCCGCTCGACAGCTGGTCGAAGGCGGTGATCGGCCCGATCGCCGCGGCCTTCGGCGCCTTTCCCTACTATCCCTCCGATCCGCCCTACCAACCCTTCCAGCGCTGGGCGATCGCCGCAGAAGGGCTTGCGGCCTCGCCGCTGGGCATCCTCGCCCATCCCCGCTACGGCCTCTGGCACGGTTATCGTGCCGCGCTCGGCTTCGCGGAGGTTTTCACGGAGGTCGATGCAGAGGAGGGGACGGGGACGCCGGTCTGCGACGGTTGTCGCGAAAAGCCGTGCCTAACAGCCTGTCCCGCAGGTGCGGTGACGGTGGCCGGTTTCGACGTCGCCGCCTGCCGGCGCCATCTCGCCTCGGAAGAGGGGCGCACCTGTCTCGAAGAAGGCTGTCTCGCCCGCGCGGCCTGCCCGGTCGGCCGCGGCTACACCTATCCGGCGGACCAGATCCGTTTCCACATGGCGGCACTTTCGCTTCCCTCCGGCTGAGCGGCTTCCAACGCGAAGGCAAGTGCGGCATAAGTCCCGGCACCGGAGTGTTCGCGTCGGGCTTCAGCAGACAGGACGTCGATGAGAATTCAGCGGGTTTTCGCAAGGCGCCTCGTCGCCGCAATCGTCCTGACGGCCGCATCGGCGTGCCTTTCAGGGCCGGCGATCGCCGCCTGCCGCGATCTCGTCTTCGAAAACACCGCCTACACGGTCTGCGACTTCGATCCGAAGACGGAAGAAATCCGCGTCTATCACAGCGATCCCGCGGGCAGGCTGTTTTCCGGCTTCGACGCGCTGGTGCGGCAGCTTTGGGAGGAGCGGCACTA
>DATGWU010000511.1:0-2868 GCA_035299345.1 Rhizobium sp. | reverse complement strand
CTGCCTCCAGCCGCGGGTCTCCGAGGCCCGGAAGGCGACGGTGCCCATCAGGAGCAGGATCGGGATCAGGAGCGAGAGGTCGTGACGCAGGATGCGCACGACGAAGGCCGAACCGAAATCGGCGCCGAGCAGCGTGGCGATCCCGATCCCCGACGAGACATAGCCGCCGGCGACGAAGGAGGCGACGATCAGCGCGACGGCGGTTGCGCTTTGCAGCGCGACGGCCAGCGCAAAGCCGGCGGCGCCGGCGGTCACCCGGTTGCCGACGGCGAGCCGCAGCTTGTCCTTCAGCACATGGCCGTAAGCGCGTTCGATACCGGTGCGCACCATGCGCGTCGCCCACAGAAGCAGCGCAACGGCGCCGGCGAGATTGATGAATACGACGATGCCCGACATGAGGAACCCGGAACGTTAGGGGAAAACGGCCTTTCCAGCCCGCAGCCGGAAAACGTCCGCTATTTCCGGCCCCGATGAGGTCGGCAATGCCACGGACCATATCCCAGATTCGCCGGTGTCACAATTTTGTCATATGACAATTTCGGTATCAGGAAACCGCCGCCTGCAGCACCCTTGCGCCGTTCGGGGCATTGACCTTGCCGCCAGTGATGAAGAAGGCGAAGACGTCCCGCGGCTTCTTCTCCGCAGTCTCGTCCTCCGCGATCTTCGGCAGGTCGTCCGGCACTCCGCCCTCGGCAAAGCGCCTCAGTCGACCGGCCCAGGCGTCGATCTCCTTTTCCGGATAGCAGGTCGGAATGTCGTCCTCGCCTTTCTGCAGCCGCGCATAGACGAAATCGGCCGTCGGCTCGGCGAACATCGGGTAGTCGTGGTGGTCGGCGCAGACCGCCGCGACCTCGTATTTCTTCAGGAGCGCGATGAACTCCGGCACCTGGAACGAGGCGTGCCTCGGCTCGACCACATGCCGCAACGCGATCCCGTCCTGGCTCTTCGGCAACAGCGCGAGAAAGGCCTCGAAATCCTCCGGCTCGAACTTCTTCGTTCCCATGAACTGCCAGAGGATCGGACCGAGATGCCCGCCGAGCTCGGTGATCCCCTGGGTCAGGAACTTCTCGACGGACGGCCCCGCCTCGGCGAGCACCTTGCGATTGGTGCAGAAGCGGCTCGCCTTCAGCGAGAAGACGAAACCGTCCGGGACCTCGGACGCCCATTTCGCGAAGGTCTCCGGCTTCTGGCTGGAATAATAGGTACCGTTCACTTCGATCGCCGCCAGTTCGCGGCTCGCATATTCGAGCTGCCGCCGTTTCGGCAGCGTCTCAGGATAGAAGGAGCCTTCCCACGGATCGAAGGTCCAGCCGCCGATTCCGGTGCGGATTTTGCCTGACTGGGTCATCCTCTCTCCTCCTTGACGGTCACGGGCCAGCCGGCCCTCGCTGTTGGTGCCGGGTCGTCTCAGGCCGGCGGAACGAACGGCTGGGAAATCGCCTTGAAAACCGGCAGGGCTTCGAGACGTTCGCAGTGGGCAGCCAATGCCGGCACGTCGGCTGCCGATATGAAGCCCGGATGGGAATCGCCGATGTGGCGCAGCGCGCAGGTGACTGCGATATCGGCATGGGTGATCCTGTCGCCGAACCAGAAGGGTGTCGACCGGGTGGAGCGATCCACCTCCAGAGCGGCGAGCGTCGCGCGCATCTGCGACCGGCAACGGTCCATCCAGACCTGCGCCGGCTGCTCGTGCAGCACCAGTTCGTAGAACAGGCTCACGCCCTTGTCGGCAAATCCCGTCGACAGCGCCATCACCTTCAGAGCGTGCCGGCGTTCGTCCGGGGCGGGCCACAGGCGTTCGGCCTCGGGAACGAGGCTGTCGACATGGTCGAGAATGGTGACGCTGTCGACCAGCACGGTTCCGTCGTCGAGCACCATCGTCGGCACCCGCATCAGCGGATTGAGCGCCTGGATCTTCTCGCCGTCGCCGAACACCGACCATGGCCGATGCTCGAACGGCAGACCGTAGAGCGTCAGCGCCACGCCGACGCGGCGAACGAAGGAGGAGTCATACTGGCCGATCAGGATCATCGTTCACTCCGCCGCCTGCACCTTCCGCATCGGCCGTCGCTCCAGGAGTTCCTTGAGGAACTGGCCGGTATAGGAGCGCTCGGCCTCGACGATCTGCTCCGGCGTGCCGGTCGCGACGATCTCGCCGCCGCCGTCGCCGCCCTCGGGACCGAAATCGATCACCCAGTCGGCCGTCTTGATGACCTCAAGATTGTGCTCGATCACCACCACCGAATTGCCCTGCCTGACGAGCTCGTGCAGCATTTCGAGGAGCTTTGCGACATCGTGGAAGTGAAGCCCCGTCGTCGGCTCGTCGAGGATGTAGAGCGTGCGGCCGGTCGAGCGCTTGGAGAGTTCCTTGGCGAGCTTGACGCGCTGTGCCTCACCGCCGGAAAGCGTGTTCGCCTGCTGCCCGACCTTTATATAGCCGAGGCCGACGTCGAAGAGCGACTGCAGCTTGTCGCGCACGGCCGGCACGGCGGAGAAGAACTCGACGCCTTCCTCGACCGTCATGTCGAGCACGTCGGCGATCGACTTGTCCTTGAACTTGATCTCCAGCGTCTCGCGGTCGTAGCGCTTGCCCTTGCACACGTCGCAGGTGACGTAGACGTCGGGCAGGAAGTGCATCTCGATCTTGATGACGCCGTCGCCCTGGCAGGCCTCGCAGCGGCCGCCCTTCACGTTGAAGGAGAAGCGGCCGGGGCCGTAGCCGCGCGCCTTGGCCTCAGGCAGGCCGGCGAACCAGTCGCGGATGGGCGTGAAGGCGCCGGTATAGGTGGCGGGGTTCGAACGCGGCGTGCGGCCGATGGGGCTCTGGTCTATGTCGATGATCTTGTCGAGGAGTTCAAGGCCCTCGAT
>DATGWU010000510.1:0-1610 GCA_035299345.1 Rhizobium sp. | reverse complement strand
TTCGACACCGCGCCGACCGGCCATACGCTGCGCCTTCTTGAACTTCCGGCGGCTTGGACCGGCTTCCTGGAAGCGGCTCCCGGCGATGTCTCATGTCTTGGTGAAGTGGACCCCGGATTTGGGACCGGTCGGGTAGTTGGGAGAGAGCCGTTCCGTCGCATGCTAGACGGAGCGGATGATGAAAAAGACGAGACGGAAGATCGACGCGGGGCTGAAGGCGACGATCGCGCTGGAGGCGCTGCGGGAGCAGTCGACGGTCGCGGACCTGTCGCAACGGTACGAAGTCCACCCGAACCAGATTTACGCCTGGAAGAAGCAGCTGCAGGAGCAGGCGGCGCGCGCCTTCGATCCTGGGGTCGGCCGGGACGCCGAGGCTGACCGGGAGCGCGAGATTGAGAAGCTGCACGCCAAGATCGGGCAGTTGACGGTGGAGCGCGATTTTTTAGCCAAGAGGTCCGGCAGATGAGCGCGTCGGACCGCCGAGCGCTCATTGATCGCGGCGCGCGTTTGCCCTCGATCCGGCGGCAATGCGCGCTTCTCGGGGTGGCTCGCTCGGGCGTCTACCGGACGCCGCGACCGGCCAATGACAACGATCTCTTGCTGATGCGCCGCATCGACGAGCTGTACACGGCATGGCCATTTCTCGGCTCGCGGCGGATGACAGCGCTGCTGCGGACCGAGGGATACAAGATCAACCGCAAGCGGGTGCAGCGGCTGATGCGGCGGATGGGCATCGCCGCCTTAGGGCCGAAACCGCGCACGAGCAAACCGGCGCCGGGGCACAAGATCTTTCCTTATCTGTTGCGCAACCTGGTGATCGAGCGGCCGAACCATGTCTGGGCAGCCGACATCACCTACGTCCCGATCGGGCGAGGGTTTCTCTACCTTGTGGCGATCATCGACTGGGCGAGCCGGGCGGTGCTGGCATGGCGGCTGTCGAACACGATGGACGTCGGGTTCTGCCTTGCCGCGCTGGAAGAGGCGCTGGCTCGGTTCGGCAAGCCGGAGATCTTCAACACTGACCAGGGCAGCCAATTCACCAGCGGCGAGTTCACTGGCATGCTGGCGGCGGCCGGCATCCGCATCTCGATGGACGGGCGGGGCCGCTGGATCGACAACGTCTTCATCGAGCGGCTGTGGCGCAGCCTGAAATACGAGGACGTCTATCTTAAGGGCTACGCTGACGGCCGCGACGCCAAAGCCGGCATCAGCGAATGGCTGGCCTTTTACAATCACCGGCGGCCGCACCAGGCGCTGGCAAACCGGACGCCGATGGCGGTGTGGCGCGACGGCGCCGGCGGCGCGCTTGGCGGAGAGGCTGTGGATATGACGCTGCGCTTGGACAACCCCGGCGGGTTGCCCACATACCCACAGCCGCAGCAACCGCAAGTCCTTGTAGCTTGACGTTTTCAGGAGGTCGGAGCGGCGCCGCTTCCAACTAACAAACCGGCACCAGTGGTCCCGCTGATGGGGTCCACTTCAGTTGGCCCGATAAACGTCCATTTTGGCCACAACAAAGATAGGATGCCACCGAACTGAGCGTTCAGCAATGGCAATAGCGTCTGGCAGATTGGTGGGCGCAAAGGCTTTCGGCCGGTTCAACCACTTGG
>DATGWU010000509.1:0-3747 GCA_035299345.1 Rhizobium sp. | reverse complement strand
ATGCCGGTGAAGATCGGCGACACGCTCTGCGTCTACACGGACATCGCAAGGGTCGGCCGCACCTCCATCACCCTCTCCGTCGAGGTCTGGGCGCAGCGCTACCTCACCCACACGATGGAAAAGGTCACCGCCGCCACCTTCGTCATGGTAGCACTCGACGCCGCCGGCAAACCGACCCCGGTCCCGGCAGGCTGACGGGCTTTTCTCCCCCTCGGCGGGGGAGAATGGAATTTCAACATCTTAGCCGCGGGCTAAGTGTTAGAAATTCCAAGTGAGGGGGTCGTATCCGGTCACGCCCGGAAGATCAGCGAGGCGCCGAGCGCGATCAGCGCGAAGCCGGCGGCGTGCCCCCAGGTCAGCGATTCCTTCAGCCAGAAAACCGAGAATCCGGAGAAGACCAGCAGCGTGATCACCTCCTGCATGGTCTTCAGCTGCGCCGCCGAATAGACCTGCGCGCCGATACGGTTCGCCGGCACCGCCAGGCAGTATTCGAAGAAGGCGATCCCCCAGCTGACGAGGATCGCGGCGAAGATCGCGCTGTGGCGGAATTTCAGGTGCCCGTACCAGGCAAACGTCATGAACACGTTGGAAAGGGACAGCAGAACGATCGGCCAGATCGCCGCCGGATTGAGAAGAGTGGGCATGGAACACCGGAATGTCTGAGTGGGAACGAGGCCGGTCGACCGCTGCCGCGAATCACCGGAACGGCGATCAAACTCGCCGAAGGCGGCCAAAATACCAAGCGCTTTTCCCGCAGCCAACGCATCCGGCCGGTCTCCCGCCGATGAGGGAGATCGTTCCGTCACGGTTGTCGTCCCTTCGCTGGCTACCATGACGCCAAAACCATCACCGGAAAGGGACACATGGGTTCGTGACGGCGGCTGCTGTGCCGATCTCCACCCTGCGGGAGAGATGCCCGCCAAGGCAGAGGGCATATCACAGGCGCCGAGTCCCTAGGTTCACCTCCCTCTGTCGCCTTGCGCCGACATCTCTCGCACCTGCGGGGATCAGCGGTGCATCCATCTCCTTCGGGATGCGGGTCCTGAACCGGCATACAGCCGGCGAGCATCGACGAGCCGAACGGACTCTTGTTCCGCACGACCGACGATACCTTCGCGCGATGAACGCCACGGCCTGGATCCTCGGGTCAAGCCCGAGGATGACGGAGTGCGGAGCGGGAATCATGCCCAAAGAAGCGCCGCGGCGCGATAAAGCAACCGAGAGGGCTGGCGCGACACCAAAGAGAGAGGCCAAAACCCATGCAGACGTGTCCGTGAGGCACTCCGGCGACAACTAAAAGCTCGTCATCCTCGGGCTTGACCCGAGGATCCACGGACCCCGCAGCCTACCTCACCTTCATTCGCTATCCACCCCGACCCTGTCCCCGCTGACGAGGCAAGCGACCACCGCCCGGTGCCAGATACCCACCAAGACAGAGCGGGTGTCATCGCAAGCTCCGAGGCAGCAGGTCTCATCAAGGGTGAGATCCGTACCCGCCCTCGTCGCCCCCTGCGGCAATCCGCCCCACCGTTAAGCGAATTTTATTACACGCGCTGCATGCTGGCATCGAAAACGTCGTCCCGAACAAGACACCAAAAGACGGCGGGCGGGGGGAAGAGTGGATACGCGCAACGGTTCCCGTAAGGGACAGCATCAGGGCGAACTGGTTCGTTTCCAGGCCGACCTGATCATGTCCAGCCATACCTCGACACTACTCTTCAACGGCTTCATCACTCTTTCGACCGCCGGCATCACGGTCATCAATCACGGTCCGTCGCTCGGCGTCACCGTCTGGGCCGCCATCGTCCTGCTGACGCTCGCCTTCCGCTACGTCGCGGCCGCGGGCTGCATCCGCAGCGGCATGATCGCGCAGCGGCCGGGGGATGCTCTCACGCTGCTGTCCTTCGGCGCCCTTGTCTCCGGCCTCGCCTGGAGCGCCCTGCCGTTCTCGTTCGAAGGCTTCGAAGGCTCCGGCCGCGACGCCGTCCTCCTTCTGATCATGGTCGGCATCGCCGCCGGCGCGATCATCAAGGGGATCGGCTACAGCCAGCTCGCCATGGCCTTCGCGACACCGCTCATGCTCTCGATGCTGGTCTCGCTGGTGCTCTCCGGCGACACTGCCTCGCTCGTGCTGGCGGCCAATGTCGTCGCCCTGATGACGGTACTCTACCGCCACAGCATGTCTGCCGAGCAGGTTTTTGCCAGCAACGAGCTCGCCAAGCTGCAGGCCACCGATCTCGCCCATTCGCTTGCTGACGCCCATGACGACATCCTGCGCAAGAACGGGCGCCTCGAGGTGCTGGCAAACTGCGATCCCGTCACCGGCCTTGCGAACCGCACCCATTTCAATAGCCGTCTCGGTGGCGACGTCGCGCGCGCGGTCGCCGTCGACGAACCAGTCGCCCTGCTGCTACTCGATCTCGACCGTTTCAAGTCGATCAACGATTCCTTCGGCCACAGCGCCGGGGACGCCGTACTGATGGAAGTCGGCCGGCGACTGCGCCGCGTCATCGGCGAGGACGGTCTCGTCGCCCGCCTCGGTGGCGATGAGTTCGGCATCATCCTCACCGGCAGCGATGCGCGTCCGCGCGCCCTCGCCTACGCCACGGACCTCCAGAACATTAGCCAGGAGCCGGTGGCGGTCGGCGGGACCACCGCCGTGATCGGCATCAGCGTCGGCCTCGCCTGCTTCCCCACCCAGGCGTCGAGCGCGGAGGAACTGATGGCCTTCGCCGACATGGCGCTCTACGAGGCCAAGGACCACGGCCGCCGCCGCATCCGCGAGTTCGACCCGGCGCTGAAGGCCCGCATCGAACGCCAGCACGCGGTCGAACAGGACCTCGCCGAGGCGATCCGCGACGGCTCGATCGAGGCGTGGTTCCAGCCGCAGGTGCGGCTCGACAACGGCGCGGTGACCGGCTTCGAGGCGCTGCTGCGCTGGACCCATCCGCGTCTCGGTCCGATCTCGCCGCCCGAGGTCGTCCAGGCTGCCCATTCGCAGCATCTTGCGGAAGCCCTGACCGAACATGTCGCGACCGCCGCCTGCGACCTGCTGACCCGCCTGCCGGCACTCGGCCTGCCGGAAGCGACCGTCGCCCTCAACATCTCGCCGCGCGAGTTCTCGCTCTACTGCGTCGCCGACATGCTCGGACGTGTCGCCGGTCCGCGCGCCATCAATCCCGCCCTGCTCGAGATCGAGATCACCGAAGAGGCGACGCTCGATACCGAGGGCGCGGGCGAACAGCTGAAGCGGTTGGAGAATGCCGGCTACAAGCTCGCCGTCGACGATTTCGGCATGGGCCATTCCTCCCTCGCCTACCTGATCGACCTCAAGGTCGACCGGCTGAAGATCGACCGCAGCTTCGTCAAGGGCGTCGCCGGCTCGCGCACCAACCAGAGCCTGATCGCCGCCCTCGTCGGGCTCGGCCATGCGCTGGCGCTGGACATCGTCGTCGAGGGGGTCGAGACGGCAGAGGATGCCGAGGTGCTGGCGCTGCTCGGCTGCCGCGTCGCCCAGGGCTACCATTTCGCCCGGCCGATGCCGCTCGCCGCTCTCTTCGGCTGGCTCGGCGCGGATCGTCCCGCCGCGCTGGAAGACGGCCGCGCGGTCGCCTGACCCGTTCGCCGGCGAACGGCGATCCCCGTGCTGACAGTTCCTGTCAGCAGCCTGCGCCGCGTTTCCCTTTTGTACTCATTTTTTCGCTGCCGCCCCTTTCCATCCGCCGGCCGTTTCTCCATATTCGGCGC
>DATGWU010000508.1:0-7018 GCA_035299345.1 Rhizobium sp. | reverse complement strand
CGACGTCAATGCCGAGGTCGGTGAGAAGGTCGCCGCGGAGTTCGGGAACAGCGTTCGTTTCGTGAAGACCGACGTCACGTCGGAGGACGATGCAGCGGCTGCTGTCGGAGCCGCAATCGAGACGTTCGGCCATCTCCACGGTCTGGTGAATTGTGCCGGCATAGCGCCGGGCGAGAAGGTGATCGGCCGCGACGGCCCCCACCGGCTGGATGTCTTCGCGCGGGCTATCAGCATCAATCTCGTCGGTACATTCAACATGATCCGGCTGGCAGCCGCCGCGATCTCCAGGGAGGAGCCGGACGAGGACGGCGAGCGTGGCGTCATCGTCAACACCGCCTCGGTCGCCGCCTTCGAGGGGCAAATCGGCCAGGCCGCCTATTCGGCGTCGAAGGGTGGCGTCGTCGGGATGACCCTGCCGGTCGCCCGCGAGCTTGCGCGCTACGGCATCCGCGTCGTCTCGATTGCACCCGGCATCTTTGAGACGCCGATGATGGCGGGCATGCCGCAAGAGGTTCAGGATTCGCTCGGCAAGAGCGTGCCGTTCCCGTCCCGTCTCGGCCGTCCGGAGGAATATGCCGGTCTTGTCCGCCACATCTGCGAGAACAAGATGCTCAACGGAACGGTGATCCGTCTCGACGGAGCTTTGCGCATGGGTGCGCGTTGAGGGAACAGTGATGCAGGAGATTCAGGGAATGCCTCAGGATCCGGTTGTCATCGTCGGCATGGCGCGCACGGCCATGGGCGGCTTCCAGGGTACGCTTTCGCGTGCGACAGCTCCGGATCTCGGCGCGGCCGCCATCCGCGCGGCGCTTGCCCGGTCCGGCGTCGGCGCCGAGAAAATCGATGAAGTGGTGTTCGGCTGTGTGCTCCCCGCAGGGCTGGGGCAGGCGCCGGCCCGTCAAGCGGCGATTGGGGCGGGCCTTCCCGTCTCGACGGGAGCAACGACCGTCAACAAGATGTGCGGCTCGGGCATGAAGGCCACGATGCTGGCACATGATCTGTTGCTTGCGGGAAGCGCCAGCGTGGCGGTCGCCGGGGGCATGGAAAGCATGACCAACGCGCCATATCTGCTCGATCGCGCCCGCGGCGGCTATCGGCTGGGCCATGGGCGGGTGATCGATCACATGTTCCTGGATGGCCTCGAAGACGCTTACGACAAGGGACGCCTGATGGGCACGTTCGCGGAAGACTGTGCGGAGGCCTACGGCTTTAGCCGCGACGCCCAGGACGCCTACGCCGTCGCGTCGTTGACCCGGGCCCAAAAGGCGATTGCCGGCGGAGACTTCGAGGCGGAGATCACGCCGGTGACCGTTCGCGACGGCAAGGCCGAAATTGCCGTGAGCATCGACGAGCAGCCCGGCAAGGCCCGGCCCGACAAGATCCCGACCCTGCGTCCTGCCTTCCGCGAAGGGGGCACGGTGACGGCCGCGAATTCCAGCTCGATCTCGGACGGTGCCGCGGCGCTCGTCCTCATGCGCAGGTCGCAGGCCGAACGGGAAGGGCGGACGCCGCTTGCGACCATCATCGGCCATGTCACCCACTCACAGGCGCCGCATCTCTTTCCGACGGCCCCCGTCGACGCGTTGCGGAAGCTTGGCATGCGCACTGGCTGGGATCTCAAGGATGTCGACCTCTTCGAGATCAACGAGGCGTTCGCGGTGGTTCCTATGGCGGCGATGCATGAACTCGGCCTGCCCCATGAGAAGGTGAACCTCCATGGCGGAGCCTGCGCGCTCGGGCATCCGATCGGTGCGTCGGGAGCACGCATCATCGTGACCCTGCTCGCCGCGCTGGAGCGCTACGACCTGCGGCGCGGCATGGCCGCTGTCTGCATCGGCGGCGGCGAAGCGACCGCGATTGCCGTGCAGCGACACTGAGGGGCTGGGAGGAGCCGGAATGATACTGACCGAGGAACAGCAACAGATCCGCGACATGGCGCGCGACTTCGCGCGCGAAAGGCTCGCGCCGGGCGCGGCCCGGCGCGATGTCGACCATGCCTTCCCGAAGCAGGAGCTGAAGGAGATGGGCGAGCTCGGTTTCCTCGGCATGCTAGTGCCGGAGGCCTATGGCGGCTCGGATACCGGCGTCGTCGCTTATGCCGCCGCACTCGAGGAAATCGCGGCCGGCGACGGACCGTGTTCCACGATCATGAGCGTACACAGTTCGGTGGGTTGCGTACCCATTCTCAAGTTCGGCACCGAGGCGCAAAAGGAACGCTTCCTGCCGAAACTCGCCTCCGGCGAATGGATCGGCGGCTTCGCGCTCACCGAGCCCCAGGCTGGCTCGGACGCTTCGAACCTGCGTACCCGTGCTCGCCGCGACGGCGATCATTACGTGCTGAACGGCGCAAAGCAGTTCATCACTTCGGGCAAGAACGGACAGGTCATCATCGTCTTCGCGGTGACCGATCCGGAACTCGGCAAAAAAGGCATCTCCGCCTTCATCGTCCCGACCGACACGCCGGGCTACGAGGTGGTCCGCGTCGAGAGCAAGCTCGGGCTCCATTCGTCCGATACCTGCCAGATCGCGTTCAGCGACATGCGGGTGCCCGCAGAGTTGCGGCTCGGCGAAGAGGGAGAAGGATACAGGATCGCGCTCGCCAATCTTGAAGGCGGGCGCATCGGCATCGCCGCCCAGTCTGTCGGCATGGCGCGTGCGGCCTTTGAGGCGGCGCGGGACTATGCGCGCGAAAGGAGTGCTTTCGGGCAGCCGATCATCGATCACCAGGCCGTTGCCTTCCGCCTCGCCGACATGGCGACGAAGATTGCAGCGGCGCGCCAGCTCACCCTGCATGCGGCGCTCCTCAAGGAGCGGGGCGAGCCGTGTCTCACGGAAGCGTCGATGGCGAAGCTCTTCGCCTCGGAAATGGCGGAAAAGGTCTGCTCCGATGCGATCCAGATCCATGGCGGTTATGGTTACATGTCCGACTATCCGGTCGAACGCATCTACCGCGATGTCCGGATCTGCCAGATCTACGAGGGAACGAGCGATGTGCAGCGCATCGTGATCGCGCGCAGTCTATAATGTTTCCGGCTCTGCCTTCCGGGAGGACGGAAGGTGTCGAGCCGACAAGGAGGAGAAAGGCATGAACGAGACGGTTCGTCTTAGCCTGCATGTGCCCGAGCCGGAGGTCCGGCCCGGCGACCAGCCCGATTTCTCGAACGTCAAGATCCCGAAGGCGGGCTCGGTTCCGCGACCCGAGGTCGATGTCGCACCGGAGACGATCCGCGATCTCGCCTTTTCCATCATCCGGGTGCTCAACCGGGAAGGGGAGGCCGTTGGTCCCTGGGCGGGTCTGTTATCGGACGAGGAACTGCTCGCAGGTCTCAAGGACATGATGCGTCTGAGGGCCTTCGATGCCCGCATGCTGATGGCGCAGCGCCAGGGCAAGACCTCGTTCTACATGCAGCATCTGGGCGAAGAGGCGGTGAGCTGCGCCTTCCGCAAGGCGCTGGCGAAGGGCGACATGAATTTCCCGACCTATCGCCAGGCGGGGCTGTTGATTGCCGACGGCTACCCGATGGTCGACATGATGAACCAGATCTTCTCGAACGAGAAGGATCCACTGCGCGGCCGCCAGCTGCCGATCATGTATTCGTCGAAGGAGCACGGCTTCTTCACGGTTTCGGGCAATCTCGCCACGCAGTTCGTCCAAGCGGTCGGCTGGGCCATGGCGTCGGCTATCAAGAACGACACCCGCATCGCGGCTGCCTGGATCGGTGATGGCTCGACGGCGGAGTCCGATTTCCACTCGGCGCTGGTCTTCGCCTCCACCTACAAGGCGCCGGTCATCTTGAATATCGTCAACAATCAGTGGGCGATCTCGACCTTCCAGGGCATCGCCCGTGGCGGTGCCGGCACTTTTGCGGCTCGTGGCCTCGGTTTCGGCATTCCGTCGCTGCGCGTCGACGGCAATGACTACCTCGCGGTCCACGCGGTTGCTCGCTGGGCGGCCGAGCGTGCCCGCCGCAACCTCGGCCCGACGCTGATCGAATACGTCACCTATCGTGTCGGCGCCCATTCGACTTCGGACGACCCGAGCGCCTATCGGCCCAAGACCGAATCGGAAGTCTGGCCGCTCGGTGACCCGGTCCTGCGCCTGAAGAAGCACCTGATCGCCCGCGGCTGCTGGTCGGTCGAGCGACATGCGCAAGCCGAATCCGAAATCATGGACGAGGTGATCCAGGCGCAGAAGGAGGCGGAAAGCCACGGCACCCTCCACGCCGGCGGAAAGCCCTCGGTGCGCGATATCTTCGAAGGGGTGTACGCGGAAATGCCGACGCATATCCGCCGTCAACGGCAGAAGGCAGGTTACTGACATGCCCAGAATGACCATGATCGAAGCCGTTCGCAGCGCGATGGACGTCTCGATGGGGCGCGACGACGACGTCGTCGTCTTCGGTGAGGACGTGGGCTATTTCGGCGGTGTCTTCCGCTGTACCCAGGGGCTGCAGGCGAAATACGGCAAGACCCGCTGCTTCGATACGCCGATCAGCGAATCCGGCATCCTCGGCACTGCTATCGGCATGGCGGCTTACGGGCTGAAGCCCTGTGTCGAAATCCAGTTCGCCGACTACATGTATCCGGCCTACGACCAGATCACGCAGGAAGCGGCCCGTATCCGCTATCGCTCGAACGGCGACTTCACCTGCCCGATCGTGGTGCGGATGCCGACCGGTGGCGGCATTTTCGGTGGTCAGACCCACAGCCAGAGCCCTGAGGCACTCTTCACCCATGTCTGCGGTCTGAAGGTGGTGGTGCCGTCCAATCCTTTCGACGCCAAGGGCCTGCTGATCGCGGCCATCGAAGATCCGGATCCGGTGATCTTTCTGGAGCCGAAGCGACTCTACAACGGTCCTTTCGACGGTCATCACGAGCGACCGGTGACGCCCTGGTCCAAACACGAGCTCGGTGAAGTGCCGGAGGGACATTATGCGATCCCGATCGGCAAGGCCGAGGTGCGCAGACCGGGTTCGGCGGCCACCGTTCTCGCCTACGGGACGATGGTTCACGTCGCGCTTGCCGCGGTGGAGGAGACGGGTGTCGATGCCGAAGTCATCGATCTGCGCAGTCTCCTCCCGCTCGACCTCGATACGATCGTGCAATCGGTGAACAAGACAGGTCGCTGCGTCATGGTTCACGAAGCGACGCTGACGTCGGGCTTCGGTGCCGAAGTTGCGGCTCTCGTTCAGGAGCATTGTTTCTACCACCTCGAAGCGCCGGTCGTGCGTGTCGCCGGCTGGGACACGCCCTATCCGCACGCGCAGGAATGGGATTATTTCCCTGGACCTGCCCGCGTTGGGCGCGCGCTCATCGAAGTGATGGAGGGCTGACCTATGGGTGAATTCACCATCAAGATGCCGGATGTCGGCGAAGGCGTCGCCGAGGCAGAATTGGTCGAATGGCATGTGAAACCCGGCGACCCGGTGCGCGAGGACATGGTGCTCGCCGCCGTGATGACCGACAAGGCGACCGTCGAGATCCCGTCGCCGGTCGCCGGCGTGGTGACCTGGGTCGGCGCCGAGATCGGCGACACGGTTGCGGTCAAGGCGCCGCTGCTCAGGATCGAGGTGCCCGGTTACGACGACGGGTCCTCCTCAGGAGAGAATGAGGGCGATTCTCCTGCTGCCGAAAATGCAGGCGCAACGCCAGCCGCCGCGGCTTCGCCGACGATCGAGACGAAGGCGGCGCCGAGCGTCTCCGGTACTGCCGCCGTGTCGCGTCCGTCTCCACTGCCTGAATCGCAGAAGCCGCTCGCTTCTCCTGCTGTTCGGTTGCGAGCGCGTGAGAGCGGCGTAGACCTGCGTCAGGTCGTCGGCACAGGCCCGGCGGGCCGGATTACGCATGAGGATATTGAGCTCTTTCTCGCCTCCGGCACGCCGCAGTCGGCGGCACCACACGGTCCCACCCGCAACACGCGGGTCGAGGAGGTCAAACTGACCGGCATGCGGCGGCGGATCGCCGAACGGATGACGCTTTCGGCCTCGCGGATCCCCCATATCGCCTACGTCGAGGAGGTCGACATGACCGACCTCGAGGAATTGCGCACGACGATGAACAGGGACCGCAAGCCGGATCATCCGAAGCTGACGATTCTGCCGTTCCTAATGCGCGCCATGGTGAAGGCAATCGCCCGCCAGCCGGAGGTCAACGCAACCTTTGACGACAACACCGGGATCATCTCCCGCTTCGGCGCCGTGCACATCGGGGTCGCCACGCAAACGCCGACGGGGCTGACGGTCCCAGTTGTTCGTCACGCAGAGGCTCGCAGCATCTGGGACTGTGCCGCCGAGCTCACCCGGCTCGCCGAGGCAGCCCGTTCGGGCACCGCCCTCAGGGAGGAGCTGACCGGCTCGACGATTACGATCACATCCCTCGGAGCGCTCGGCGGCATCGCCACGACACCGATCATCAATCACCCGGAAGTCGCGATTATCGGCGTCAACAAGATGGTGGTGCGGCCGGTCTGGGACGGCAACCAGTTCGTGCCGCGCAAGATGATGAACCTCTCGTCGAGCTTCGACCACCGGATCATCGACGGCTGGGACGCCGCAACCTTTGTGCAGCGGATCAAGACGCTGCTCGAAACGCCTGCCCTCATCTTCATCGAGGACTGACAGTCATGAAGGAAATTTCCTGCAAGCTCCTGGTCATCGGTGCCGGTCCCGGAGGCTACGTCTGCGCGATCCGGGCGGGACAGCTCGGAGTCGACACGGTGATCGTCGAGGCGGGCAAGCCGGGAGGCACCTGTCTCAATGTCGGCTGCATTCCCTCCAAGGCGCTGATACATGCCGCCGAGGAATATGAGAAGATCCGCCATATGGCAGATGGCCGAAGCCCGCTCGGCATTTCGCTGCAGGCGCCGAGTGTCGATCTGGCAACGACTATCGCCTGGAAGGACGGCATCGTCGGCCGTTTGAATAGCGGTGTCTCCGGTCTCTTGCGCAAAGCACGGGTGAAGATCGTCCAGGGGCGCGCCGCCTTCCGGGACGGCAAGACCGTGGAGGTGCAGACAGAA
>DATGWU010000507.1:0-6476 GCA_035299345.1 Rhizobium sp. | reverse complement strand
CTCCTGGTTGCGCTTGAGCTGGGTGATGTCGGTGCCGACCGAGACAAGACCGCCATCGCGGGTGCGGCGCTCGTTGATCTGCAGCCAGCGCTCGTCGGCGAGCTGCACTTCGGTGGTGCGCGACATCCCGGTCTGGTCGGGATCGGCGACGCGCCGCTGGATGATCGGCCGCGCCGCGGCAGCCTGGACGACGGCGCGCTCGGTGCCGGGCACGAGCACGCTGTCCGGCAGGCCGTAGACCTGCTGGAAATGCGCGTTGCACATCACGAGGCGGTCGTTCTTGTCCCAGAGCACGAAGGCTTCCGAGGTGCATTCGATGGCGTCGGCGAGCCGCTGGTCGGCCTCGGCATAGCGCTGGGCGAGCCGGTGCTGCTCGGTGACGTCCATGGCGATGCCGATGACGTGCATGCAGCCGGTCGAGGAGCGGATGACCTGGGCGCGCGCCCGCATCCAGACGTAATGGCCGGCCGAATGGCGCATGCGGAAGACCTGGTCGATCTGCCGGGGATCGCCCTTGGCGACGGCCCGCGCAAGCGCATAGAGATTGCCGTCGTCCGGATGCATCAGCCGGGCGGCATCGGCAAAGCCGAGCACGGCGCCCGACGGCGGCAGGCCGAGCATCTCGTACATCGAACGCGACCAGAAGAGCTTGCGGCTCTGAAGGTCGAAATCCCAGAGGCCGCAGCGGCCGCGCGACAGTGCCGCCTCGACGCGCAGGTTGGTTTCAAGAAAGGTGTCGTCTGCCTCGCGCGCCCGTTTGACCTGCTGGAAATAGGCATAGAGGATGACGAGCAGGATGAGGGAGATGCCGGAGAAGAGCGTGACGCTCAGCGAGATCTCGCTGCGCCAGTAGGTGTCGAGCGGCTGCAGCGACTGCGCCGCCAGTACGAAGGCGCCCTTGGCGCCGACCGGCACCAGCACAACGTAGTGGCGGATGCCGTCGATGAAGGCTTCGAGCGCGCCGCTGCGATCCGCGACATAGCGAATGCTGCCCGCCTGCGGCAGAAGGCCGGCCATGTCCATGCCGACATAGCGTGCCCCGTCCGGCGAAGAGGCGAAGATGCGGCCTTCGCCGTCGATCAGCAGCAGGAAGGAGCCGGAGGCCAGGCGGTCCTGCGGCAGGTAGCGGGCAAGGGCTGCCTCGGCCGCAGGTCGGTCGGAGGTTGCAAGGACGGTGCCGTCCGGCCCGAGGGCCGCAGCGGCAGTTGCCACCGAAAGCGTCACCGACTGCCGGAAGGCCGTCTCCATGCGGGAATATTCGGCGAGAATGCCGTTGAGGCGTGCCGTCGCGACGACCGCAAGGAAGGCGATGATGAGAACGGGGATGGCCCGCCGGAGCAGCGTCTCCGCCTGTCGCGAATTGCCGTCGCTCCCCGTCAGGACAATCGCCAGCCGCCGTCCGAGCCCGTCGATACGACCCCCAAATCCCGAAAATTTGAGTCGCAGCCGCCCATCGGCCGCGGAAACCCGCCGCACGTCCGCCATTGTCCCACCTTGATCCCTCGTGTGATTCGAAGCGCCGCCCGCCCGAATCTGACTCAATGAATCACCGGCGATTCGCCTTGTCCAGACGGGGATGGTGAACAAAATGTTAAGCCCTTAATCGGAATCGGCTTTTTTTGGATCAAGTCCGCCAAATGCTTGATTCCGATTGAAAAGAGGTCGTCCGCTGCCGTAGCACGGATGTCGGCCGCCGGCTGGCGGCGGGGTTCGGGGGCTTTTCCAGATGGCATCATTCTCACCGTTGCGCGGCCTTTCTGCGCGCTGTTCCGGCGCACTTCTCTCGGCGCTGCTGCTCGCCGCACCTGCGGCGGCCGTCGAGGCGACGCCGCCGGAGCTCTACGGCGAACTCACCGACGAACAGCGGGAGGAAGCCGACCAGTTCGCGCTGAACGTCGCGATCGGCACGGTCTTCCACGAGGCCGGCCACATGCTGGTGTCCGAATTGTCGCTGCCGGTGCTCGGCCGCGAGGAGGACGCCGTCGACGGGCTCGCCATGCTGCTCTTGCTCGAGGCCGACGACGAGGACTTGAACGTCGCGGTGGAGGACTGGGCGAACATCTGGTTCCTCTCCGCCGATCCCGACGCCAAGCCCGAGGACATGCCCTCCTGGGATTCGCACGGGCTCGACGAGCAGCGCGCCTATTCGACGATCTGCTGGATGCTCGGCAAGAATGAGAAGCGCTTCAAGGAATTCGCCGATTCGGTCGAGTTTCCCGATTATCGCGCCGAGGAATGTCCGGGAGAATACCAGACGCTGGCGGCGAGCTGGGGCGCCGTGCTGAAGCCGCATGAGGCCGGCAAGGGCGACCAGACGAAATTCACGATCACCTATGCCGAAACGAAGGACCCGAAGCTCGCCTATTTCCGCGAGATGATCCGCAATGCCGGGCTGATGGAAATGGTGGCCGAGGTCTTTTCCGGCAGCTACAAGCTGAAGGACGGCATTAAGCTGACGGCGAGTGAATGCGGCGAGGCCAATGCCTACTGGGATGGCGAGGCGCGCGAAATGACGCTCTGCTACGAGGACCTGCAGAACAGCGCCGACCTCGATGCGCAGTGGTATATCGACAATCCCGACGAGGAATAGAAAGCCACGCGTTTCGGGATGGTTCGGGGTGGCGCACACGCCACCCTTTCGCTCAGCCCTTCAGCGTGCGGTCGACGATATCGCGCACGTCGTTCGAGAGCACTTCGCGCTCGATCCGGGCGAGGGCGGTGCGGGCAAGCTCGGCACGCCCTGCTTCCAGCTGCCGCCATGAGCGCATGGAGGTGAGAAGGCGTGCGGCGAGCTGCGGGTTCTTCGCGTCGATCCTGAGGATTTCCTCGGAGAGGAAACGGTAGCCGGTGCCGTCGGCGCGGTTGAAGCCGGTCGGGTTGCTGAAGACGAAGGCGCCGACGAGCGAGCGGACCCGGTTCGGGTTGTGCTCGTTGAAGTGCCGGTTCTCCTTGAGCCGCATGACGCGAGCAAGCGCCCCTTCGCCGGGGATCGTCGCCTGGATCTGGAACCACTTGTCGATGACGAGCGCATTCTCGGCGAAGCGCGCCTCGAAGGCGGCAAGTGCGGCGTGCGTTTCTGGTGCCTCGGGGAAGCGGTGCGCGAGCACCGTCAGCGCCTGGGCGAGGTCGGTCATGTTGTCGGCCTTGGCGAAGGCGTCCGCGGCGAGCGCGGGCGTATCCTCGGCGATCGTGCGGTAGAGCAGGGCGGCGTTGCGCAGCGCGCGGCGTCCGGCGCTCGCGGCATCGGGGCTGTAGCCGCCGTCCGGCGTCATCGTGTCGTAGAGGCTGCCGAAGGTATCGGCGCCGGTACGGGCAATCGCGGTGAGCACGGCCTCCCGGCCGGCATGAATGGCGTCGGGGTCGTTGTCGCCGCCGAGTTCGCGGGCGATGTCGGCCTCGCTCGGCAGCGTCAGCGCCTGAGCGCGGAAGGCGGGCTCCAGCGCCGGGTCGGCGGCGACGGCGAGCAGCGCATCGGCGAAGGTGACGTCGATCTGGATCGCCTCGCCCTTGCGCGCGGCGCGGGCCGCATCCTTGAGCGCGGGCAGTGCCAGATCGGTGATCGCCTGCCAGCGAGAGAAGAGGTCAGTCTCGTGACGGGCAATCAGCGCGAGATCGGCCGGCTTCTGGTCGTAGCGGACGACGACCGGTGCGGAGAAACTGCGGTTGAGGGAAAGCGCCGGGCGCGACGGAATGCCGGTGAAGGTCACCGTGTGGCGGGCCTCCGTGAGGTGGAGGACGCTGCCGGTCATCTCCGCGCCCTCGACCGAGGCGGGCACGGCGATCGTGCCGTCCTCCAGCACCAGGGCGAGATCGAGCGGAATGTGCATCGGCTTCTTGTCGGACTGGCCGGGTGTCGGCGGGACCGTCTGGCCGATATCGAGAGTGAGCGCCTTGCCTGCGGCGTCGTAGTCGGCGGTCACGGTGACATGCGGCGTGCCGGCCTGGTTGTACCAGAGGGAGAACTGACTGAGATCGCGGCCGCTCGCAGCCTCGAAGCAGCGGACGAAATCCTCGACGGTGGCGGCCTCGCCGTCATGGCGCTCGAAATAGAGGTCCATGCCCTTCTTGAAGAGATCGCGGCCGAGGATCGTCGCGATCATGCGGGTGACCTCGGAGCCCTTCTCGTAGACGGTCGTCGTGTAGAAGTTGTTGATTTCGCGATACTTGTCCGGGCGAACGGGATGGGCGAGCGGGCCGGCATCCTCGGGAAACTGCTCCGAGCGCAGGTGCCGGACCTCGGCGATACGCTTCACCGGCCGCGAGCGCTGGTCGGCGGAAAATTCGTGGTCGCGGAAGACGGTGAGGCCTTCCTTGAGGCAGAGCTGGAACCAGTCGCGGCAGGTGATGCGGTTGCCGGTCCAGTTGTGGAAGTATTCGTGCGCGATGATCGCCTCGATATTGGCGTAGTCGGCATCGGTGGCCGTCTCCGGATCGGCAAGCACGTACTTGTCGTTGAAGACGTTGAGGCCCTTGTTCTCCATCGCCCCCATGTTGAAGTCGGAGACGGCGACGATCATGAAGATGTCGAGGTCGTATTCGCGGCCGAAGACCTCCTCGTCCCACTTCATCGAGCGCTTCAGCGCATCCATCGCATAGGCCGCGCGCGGCTCCTTGCCGTGCTCGACATAGATCTTCAGCGCGACCTCGCGGCCGGACATGGTGGTGAACCTGTCCTCGACCACGCCGAGATCGCCGGCGACCAGCGCGAAAAGATAGCTCGGCTTCGGATGCGGATCGAACCAGGCGGCGAAATGCCGGCCCTCGTCGAAATTGCCGCCGCCGAGATAGTTACCGTTGGAGAGCAGCAGCGGATTGGCGGCCTTGTCGGCGATGATGGTGACCGTGTAGGGCGCGAGCACGTCCGGACGATCGGGGAAATAGGTGATGCGGCGGAAGCCTTCCGCCTCGCACTGGGTGCAGTAGATGCCGCTGGAGCGGTAGAGCCCCATCAGCTGCGAATTCGCCTGCGGGTTGATGACCGTGGTGATCGTCAGCTCGAAGGGCGAGGTCTCCGGCAGGTCGCGAACGACGAGGGTGTCGGGAGTCGCCGTATAGCGCTCACGCGCCATCTCCATCTGGTCGAGCAGCAGGCCGGAAAGCGTCAGCTCGTCGCCGTCGAGAACGAGCGGAGCCGCAGGATCGACGCCCTCGCGGCGGTGGAAGATCAGGCGGGCCTCGATCTTTGTCGCCTCCGGATCGAGTTCGAAAGTCAGATCAACGCGTTCCAGAACGAAATCGGTTGGGCGGTAATCTGCCAGATGAATGATCCGGCCCGTGTCTGTTCGCATGAATTCTTCCTGCTCGGTGTCTTGCATGAATCCGGCACCCGCGAACGTAAATGAGATACGAGCCAGCGCGATTTCGGCCGGGATGATTGCAGTAATTTCTGAACGATTGTTAAAATTATCACGAATACTTGCCCGCGGGCAGATAAATTCGATTTCACTGAAGAATGGACCCTCGAAGGGTGGGTCTGGACCGGTGCCGCGCGACCGCTTCCGTTGCCGGAAAGCGTACCCGATCGGCCGCCGGCGGCCTTGTCAGACGCTCCTCGTCGGTCGATGATGGACGCCCTTGTCTCCCGCGGCGGATGCCGCGCAGCCGCCCACTCCCGTCACCGGAAAGGTCCCGCCCGGGGGCTCACGAGAAGCAACAGATGGACTCTGCCGTTTCCGATCCGCTTCGCGGCATCCTCATGAAGGTCTGCTCGGTCATGGTCTTCGTCGGCATGCAGACGTCGATCAAGCTGGCCGGCGCCGGCATGCCGCCCGGGCAGATCGTCTTCTACCGCTCTGCCTTCGCCATGCTGCCGATCCTCGCCTATCTCGCCTGGCGGCGGGAGATCGGCACGGCTTTCGGCACCGATAATCCGTTCGGCCATCTGAAGCGCGGGCTGATCGGGGTCGCGTCGATGAGCGTCGGCTTCTACGGCCTCGTTCTCCTGCCGCTGCCGGACGCGATCGCCATCGGCTATGCGATGCCGCTGATCGCCGTCGTCTTTGCGGCGGTCTTCCTGCGCGAGGCGGTGCGTGTCTATCGCTGGACGGCAGTCTTCGTCGGCATGATCGGGGTCGCGATCATCTCCTGGCCGAAGCTGACGCTCTTCGGCGCCGAGGGTGCGCAGTCTGAGGCGGCGATCGGGGCGATCGCCGTGCTCGCCTCCGCCATGCTCGGCGCGGCCGCCATGCTGCAGGTGCGCCAGCTGGTGCAGACGGAGAAGACGCCGACCATCGTCATGTATTTCTCGCTGACCGCCTCGGTGCTCGCCGCCTTCACCTGGTTCCTCGGCTGGCAGCCGCTCTCCTGGACCCAGCTCGGCCTGATGGCGCTCGCCGGCATCTTCGGCGGGGTAGGGCAGATCCTGTTGACCGAGAGCTATCGGTATGCCGACGTCTCGACGATCGCGCCCTTCGAATACACCTCGATCATTCTCGGCTCGGTGGTCGCCTACATGCTCTTCGGCGACGTGCCGACAT
>DATGWU010000506.1:0-6982 GCA_035299345.1 Rhizobium sp. | reverse complement strand
GGACGTCGTGGTGCAGGCATTGAAGCAACTGGAGAGGGCCCAGGTGGTGCAAAAGCGCAAGAAGACATCCCGCGGCGTTCCGGACCTGTACGCCCGCGGGCCCGCCGATCCTGCCCGGCATGATCGCCGACGTGCCGCTCTCTTCCTCCGCTGCCGGGTTCGTCGCTGCCGGCAACTTCGCCGGCTATCTCGCCGGCGCGATCCTCGCCGCCTTCGGCTGGGCCGCGGGCCGCGAACGGCTGATCGCGCTCGTCGCCCTCTTCGTGAGCTCGGTTGCGCTGGCCGCCATGGGCGTAACCAGCAGTGTCGCACTCTTCGTCATCATCCGTTTCGTCGCGGGTGTCGCCAGTGCCTTCGCGATGATCTTCACCTCGTCGATCGTGCTGACGCTTGCCGCTGTGAGGAGGAGCGAAGGCGTGCAGTCTGCCCATTTTGGCGGCGTGGGAGCAGGTATTGCGCTCTCCTCGCTGATGGTCTTCCTGACGGCGGCATGGAGCCGGCACGATCCTTCGGCGTGGCGCGCGGAATGGCTGACGGGGGCGGCGGTGACGTTCGTGCTCTTTGCCGTCGTCTGGATGCTGCTGCCGCCGGCACCCCGCACGGCGGGACCGGCTAAAGAGGCGCCGCTTGCCTGGCGGCTGCCGCTGACGCTCCTCACGCTTTCCTACGGTCTCTTCGGCTTCGGCTACGTGATTACGGCCACCTTCATCGTCACCATGGCGCGGATGAGCGAGGCGGGTGCCGCCGTCGAATTCCTTACCTGGTTCCTGACCGGCATCGCCGCAGCAGTGTCGATCGCCGCATGGCGGCCGCTGCTTGCCCGCCTCGGTCTCGCCGGGCTCTATTTGACCGGCCTGCTGGTCGAGGCAGCCGGCGTACTGGCTTCCGTCGCGTTGCCGGGGATCGCCGCACCACTTGCCGGCGGCGTGCTGCTCGGCGCTACCTTCATGATGATTACCGCCTACGGTCTGCGTCTCGGACGGTCGCTTGCGCCGGAGAGCCCGCGGCGTGCGCTTGCCCTCATGACCGCCGCCTTTGGGATCGGGCAGATCATAGGCCCGCTGGTCGCCGGCTGGGTCGCCGAGGTGACCGGCGGTTTCACCGTGGCAAGTATCCTCGGCGCCTCGGCGCTTCTTCTCGCGGCGGTAATGGCCGTGCCTGTTTGGAAACGCGTCGGTTGAGGACGCGGCGGGGCGGGTCGCCGAAGGATTGCGCACAGCACGTTACAATGCGGTAACAAACCCCTGACAGCATTGCTGGCAACATCGTTCTGCCCTAGTTTCGCGACAATCGAGACGTCCGACGAAGCCGACAGCACCTGCCAGGAAAGTGCCCGCCCGTGTTCAAATCATTCTTCCCGAAGCCCAGACTGTTCTTCTCCTCTTTTGCAATCTGGACCCTCCTGTCGGTCCTCGTCTGGTATTTCTTCGGAGCGCAGATGGGAACGGCCATCGGACTGCCGCCACTGCCGCAAGACGCTGAGCCGGTCATCAACCTGAGCTTTTTCGTCACACGCGACTATCTGTGGTTTTATCTTTTCACCGGCGCGTGGGCTCTGGCCTTCGGGCTGTTCTGGGAGTTCTACGCCAAGGATCACCCATGGCGACACTGGGCCATCTGGGGTTCCTATTTCATCATTTTCACCACCTATTTTGGTGTTCAAGTGTCGGTTGCGATCAACAACTGGCGCCGGCCTTTCGGTGATCTCTTGCAGAACGCGCTTACCGGAAAAGCTGGCATCACAGCACAGAACTTCTACGACCTGATGATTATGTTTTGGGGGATCGCTTTCCTCAATGTCATCGTTTTCGTATCGGTGCGCTTCTTTGTCAGCCACTACGTATTTCGATGGCGCTCAGCCATGAACGATTACTACATGTCCAAATGGCAAAAGGTCCGGCACATCGAAGGTGCATCGCAGCGCGTCCAGGAAGACACCATGCGTTTTGCCTCTACGTTCGAGGGTTTGGGCGTGAGCCTAATCGATGCCGTGATGACACTCATCGCCTTCCTGCCGATCCTGTTCGCGCTGTCGAAATACGTTACGGACCTGCCGATCATCGGCTCGATCCCGCATAGTCTGTTCTGGCTGGCGCTCGTCTGGTCTGTGTTCGGTACCACGCTGCTGGCTCTGGTCGGTATCAAGCTGCCGGGGTTGGAATTCAGGAACCAGCGCGTCGAGGCCGCCTACCGCAAGGAACTCGTCTATGGCGAGGACCAAGCCGACCGCGCGCAGCCGCTGACCGTGATGGAACTTTTCTCCAATGTGCGCCGGAACTATTTTCGGCTCTATTTCCACTACCTTTATTTCAATACGGCCCGCTCCTTTTACATACAAGCGGACGGCCTTTTCCTGACTTTCATGCTGGTTCCCACGATCGTTGCAGTGAAGATCACCTACGGTATCTACCAGCAGATCCTGACGGCCTTTGGACAGGTGTCGAACTCGTTTCAGTATCTGGTGAACGTGTGGCCGACGATCGTCGAGCTCCTTTCCATCTACAAGCGCCTGCGCGCCTTCGAAGCGGCGATCGACAACGAGCCGCTGCCGGAGATCGATCAGGAATATCTGCGGGAAAACAACGAGCTTCCCGCCTAGCGATAACAGGTGCTCGCCCGGCGGATTGTCGCCGGGCATCCTTCTAGTTGGAAGCCGACGCCGCGCGGCGCTGGCCCGTTTCGATGACGTGCATGGCCTCCGTATAGCTCACGCAGGCGACGTCTGAGCGGCCGCAGACGTCGTTCACCAGCCGTTCGAGCGCCCGCCAGTAGGCGCCGCCGTTCATCTCGACGAAATGGAAGCCGAACTGCAGGGGAACGCGCTCGCCGCCATATTGCGCATCGAAGGCGCTCTTGAAGGCGGCATAGGCGCGTTCCTCGTATTCGATCGACTTCGACGGATTGTCGAGGCCGGCCGAATGGCGGACGAAGAGGTTGTAGTCCATGCCGAGGATCTGCCGGTCACGCGGTCCCTCGGGGATCAGCGGCAGGGCGAAACGGACCAAGCCGCCGTCGCTTTCCGGCCACTGCGGCCCATTGGCCACACCGCTCGCGTCGTAAGCGAAGCCCGCAGTCCGTTCGGCCTCGGTGAGCGCCTTGGTCGCCGACAGATAAGGAGCGCGAAAGCCGGTGATGCCGTTTTCGACGAAAGCCTGCCATTCCTTCGGCTCCCGGTCGCCGACGCCGTTTGCCTGCCACGCACCCTTCAGCACCGTGTCGAAGGTCGAGAATTCTTTGAGCCAGTCGTCGCGCGTCCAATCCTTGCCGTCGAAATGTCCGCACGCGTGGCTCGCGATCTCGTGTCCCTCCAGATGTGCCTGCCAGATGTGATCGAGGCGGGCGGCGGCGTCTTCCTTATTTGGTGCAAAGCCGACATTCGAGCGGCCGGGCTTCTGGCCGGGTGCCGCATAACCCTTCTTCGCCTCGCGCGGGATGACATTGGTGCAGGAGAGGAAATAGGTGAAGCGGGCGTCGACCTTCTTCGCCATCGCCCGGCTTTTCTCCCAGAGCTCGTTGCTGCCCGCCCCGTCGAAAGAGATCACCAGAATCTGCGGACGCATCACCGAGAGCGGCTGTTCCACGGCTGCCGCCTCGGTCACGGGCAGGAGGAGGGCGGTCGAGAGGAGAAAAAGCGAGCGGTACATGACGATCCTGACGATGGGGCGGCTTGCGGCATTCGAGCCGCCGGGCGCCTTGTCTCATTTTCGGGCGATGCCGGACTAAAGGCGCCGCGCGCCTTTCCCGGAGCCCTCGCGGGGGAGCGGATTTCCTGTCATCAAATTGGGGCGAAGCTTTGAACGTGCTGGCAATTTCGTCCCTCGCACTCTATTCCATTGGTAACAATCAAAATGGGGTTCGGAACGATGGCTTTGCTTGTCCTTGGGATCGTGTTGTTTCTCGGCATACATCTGACGCGGATCGTGGCGCCCGGCTTCCGTGATGCGATGATCGCAAAGGTCGGCGAGCAGCGCTGGAAGGGGCTTTATTCGCTGGCGAGCTTCGCGGCGCTCGTGGTGCTCGTCTACGGCTACGCGAACGCGCCGACGATCGACCTCTACTATCCGCCGGTCTGGACCGCGCACCTGACGCTGACGCTCATGCTGCTCGCTATGATCGTGCTGATGGCAAGCCTGCTTCCGGCAGGGCACATCGCCGCCAGAACCAAGCACCCGATGGTGCTTTCGGTGAAGATCTGGGCCTTCGCCCACCTGCTGGCGAACGGCGACCTGCGTTCCGTCCTGCTCTTCGGCGCCTTCCTCGCTTGGGGCGTCGTCGTCCGCATTTCGCTGAAGCGGCGGGAGAGGGCGGGCGAGTTGAGGCCGCGGCCGTTCGTTTCCGCCCGCTACGACCTGCTGGCGATCGTGATCGGCGCCATCGTCTGGGGGCTCTTCATCGCGAGGCTGCATGCCCTGCTGATCGGGGTTCCGCCGATCGTCATGTAGGCTTTGCAAAGGATTCGCGGCATTCCCACTTACAAGGCCCGAAAAATCGGGTAGAAGGCCGCTCACGAACATAAAGGCATGAATGGCCGTCAGGCCGGAGACAACGATGGTTGAGAACAACGACAGCTTCATCCGGGAAGTGAACGAAGAGCTTCGCTCGGATCAGGTCAAGCAGGTGTGGCGCCGCTTCGGGATGTACATCATCGGCGCGGCCGTCCTGATCGTGGTCGGCACCGCCGGATACCGCGGCTACGAATACTGGCAGGATCATCGGTCCTCGACCGCCGGCGACCAGTTCCTCGCGGCCCTGACGCTCGCCAGCGAGGGCAAGCGGGACGAGGCGCTTGCCGCACTCGCCGCGCTCGAGAAGGATGGCTACGGCGCCTACAGCGTGCTCGCGCGCATGCGGGCGGCGACCGTTCAGGCGGAGAAGGGCGAGACGCAGGCGGCGATCGACGCCTTCACCGCGATCGGCAAGGACACGTCGGTCCCGCAGGTGATCCGTGACGTCGCGCGCCTTCGCGCCGCCTGGCTTCTGGTCGACACCGGCACCTACGAGCAGGTTTCCGCCGAGGTCGAGGTGCTCGCAGCACCGCGCGAAGCGCTGCGCCACTCGGCCCGCGAAGTGCTGGGGCTCGCCGCCTACAAGGCCGGCGACATGGCGAAGGCCCGCGAGTGGTTCGAGCAGATCACCGAAGACAACGAAACCCCGGGCAACGTCTCCAGCCGCGCGCAGATGATGCTCGACAACATCGTCGCCTCCGGCAAGGCGCCGTAAGCGGCACACCGGCGGCAGCCAGAAAGCAAGGTCCATGAGTTTTACCGTCGCCATCGTCGGTCGTCCGAATGTCGGCAAGTCCACGCTCTTCAACCGCCTGGTCGGAAAGAAGCTGGCGCTCGTCGACGACACGCCGGGTGTGACGCGTGACCGCCGTCCGGGTGCAGCGAAGCTCATCGACCTGCGTTTCACCATCATCGATACCGCCGGTCTCGAGGAATCCGGTCCCGAGACCCTGCAGGGCCGCATGTGGGCGCAGACCCGCGCCGCAATAGACGAGGCGGACGTCTCGCTTTTCGTCGTCGACGCCAAGGCCGGGCTGACGCCCGCCGACCAGACGCTCGCCGAGATGCTGCGCAAGAGCGGCAAACCGGTGGTGCTCGTCGCCAACAAGTCGGAAGCGCGCGGCTCCGACGGCGGCTTTTATGACGCCTTCACGCTGGGGCTCGGCGAGCCGTGCCCGATCTCGGCCGAACACGGCCAGGGCATGCTCGACCTGCGCGACGCGATCGTCGCGGCGATCGGCGAGGAGCGCGCCTTTCCGGAAGCGGACGACGTTGCCGTCACCGATGTCGACGTGCGCGAGCCGGCCGGCGCTGAGGAAGACGAGGAAGTCGAGCTGGAATACGACGAGACGAAGCCGCTTCGGATCGCCGTCATCGGCCGTCCGAACGCCGGCAAGTCGACGCTCATCAACCGTTTCCTCGGCGAGGACCGCCTGCTGACCGGCCCCGAGGCCGGCATCACCCGCGACAGCATCTCCGTCGAATGGCAGTGGCGTGGCCGCACCATCAAGATGTATGACACCGCCGGCATGCGCAAGAAGGCGAGGGTGCAGGAGAAGCTCGAAAAGCTTTCCGTCGCCGACAGCCTGCGTTCGATCCGCTTCGCCGAACTGGTCATCATCGTCTTCGATGCGACGATCCCCTTCGAGAAGCAGGACCTTCATCTCGTCGATCTCGTCGCCCGCGAAGGCCGTGCCCCGGTGCTCGCCTTCAACAAGTGGGACCTGATCGAGGACCCGCAGGCATTCCTCGCGGATCTCCGCGAAAAGACCGAGCGGCTGCTGCCGCAGGTGCGCGGCATCCGCGCGGTGCCGATCTCGGGACAGACCGGCTACGGCCTCGACCGGCTGATGCAGTCGGTGGTCGAGACCGACCGCGTCTGGAACCGCCGCATCTCGACGGCGAAGCTCAATCGCTGGCTCGAAAGCCAGCAAGTGCAGCATCCACCGCCGGCCGTCTCCGGACGCCGGGTGAAGCTCAAATACATGACCCAGGTGAAAGCCCGACCTCCGGCCTTCATGATCTCGTGCACGCGTCCGGAAGCGTTGCCGGAATCCTATCTGCGCTACCTGACGAACGGGCTCCGGAACGATTTCCAGATGCCCGGCGTGCCGATCCGCATCCATCTGCGGGCGTCCGAAAACCCGTTCGAAGGCAAAAAGAAGAAGCGGTAAGCCTCAGCCCGTCGCCGTCGCCCAGCGCGGCGATGGTCGTGCCTTGGCGGCCTCGACATTGTCGAGAAACTGGCGCGTGGCCCGTTCCCACGAAAAGGTTTCGGCTAGGGCTCTCGCGTCCTCTCCGGAACAGGCAAGCGCTGCCTCGCAGGCGAGGTGCAGATCTTCATTCAGAACGCCCGCCTTGCCGTCTCCCGGAATGATGTCGGCCGGCCCGGTGACCGGGAAGGCGGCAACGGGAACGCCCGAGGCGAGGGCTTCCAGGATGGTGTTGCCGAAGGTGTCTGTGCGCGAGGGAAAGAC
>DATGWU010000505.1:0-8858 GCA_035299345.1 Rhizobium sp. | reverse complement strand
CAAGGAAAGCGAGATTGGCCGCATGGTTCTGCACGCAGGGCGAAGGAAGGAAAGCTTCGAAACGCCCCGGAAAGTGCTTGCTTTCCAAGATCTCTCCAGTCATGCGGCCGGAAACGGTTTCGGGCGGAAGGGCGGTGTGCGCGTTCATCGGGCAGCACGTGGAAGTTCGGCGAAGCGAGCGGAAAGCGCCGCATGGTCGGCATCCCCGAGCGGCATCAGCGGCGGGCGCATGCGCCGCCAGCCCTCCTCGCCGGCCTTGAGACCAATCATCGCCTTGATCGTCGGGATCTGCACATAGGAGTTCGACAGCGAACGGAAGGCGTTGATCCGGGCCTGTGCCGCCTCGACCTCGGCCAGGCGCTCCGGATCGTGCACGTGATCGTAGACGATGCGCAGGGAATCTGCGACCAGGTTCGAGGTTGCGGTGATGCAGCCCGCCCCGCCGACCTTCAGGAGCGGCAGCATCAGCGGGTCAGCGCCAGCCAGCACCGAGAAACCGGGAAATGCCTCGACGAGGCCCTGCATGCTGTTGAAATCGCCGGCGGAATCCTTGATGCCGACGACCTGCTCGGGATAAGCCGCAATCAGCCTCTCGATGAGCGGAAGGGAGAGCGCGATGCCGGAAACCTGCGGAATGTGATAGAGGATAACCTGCAGGCGATCATCGGCGATCCCATCGAGAATGCGGCTATAGGCAGCAAAGAGCCCGTCGTCCGACACGCCCTTGTAATAGAAGGGCGGCAGCATCACCACCTTGGTCACGCCGAGGGAGAGCGCGTGCCGCGTGAGTTCGATCGTATCCGGGGTGGCCGCGACGCCAGTTCCCGGCAGCAGCTTGCGAGCCGGTACTCCAGCGCCGACCGCACCCTCGAGGATCGCGATACGCTCGCGCGTGGAGAAGGAATTTGCCTCACCTGTGGTGCCGAGCAGCGCGACGCCATGGCAACCCTCCTCGAGAAGCCGCCGGCAATGGGCCGAAAAGCGCTGGAGATCCGGATTGCCGTCGGCATCGATCGGAGTTGCCGCCGCGCTGAATACACCTGTAATCTTGTGAACCTTCATTGGCGCTCCTCCTGCCGTTCCGGACCCGCGTCTTTCCGTCCAGAGTGACAATTGTCTGCTGAATTCCGGCATAGTTGTCAATTCAACGGTGCCAACTTTCATCCACCATATCATTTTTACTATTGATTCTAAATATTAAATTTCATGCCCTGTTTTGCGCTTGAGTCATTTTTTGCATTATCTGTTGACATATTTACAATAAAATCGCAGTCTTCGCCATCCCCGGCAAGGCGGGAAGCCAGCCCTCGGAGAAGGCTGCCGGCGGTGGAGGACATATTCAAAAGGGAGGAGACGGAATGTCTGACGGCAACGTTGGGAAACCCGGCGCAGGACTGTCGCGCCGCGATGCATTGAAACTCGGGCTGACCGCGGGCGTCAGCTTCACGCTTCTCGGCTTGAGCGCGAAGATCGTTGCGGCCGCCGGAGAGCAGGTCCTGAAGGTCGCTCATCCGGCCTTCAGCCAGGACTGGTCTCCGCTCAGGGGCGGCGGACCGCCCTTCCGCTGGAATTCCGTCTGGTGGGCGTCGCCGATGTATTTCGACGCCGAAGGCAATATCCATCCTTACGTCTTCACAAACTGGGAAACCTCCGACAGCAAGATTTGGACCTTCAAGCTCGACCCGAAGGCGACCTTCTCCGACGGCAGCAAGATCACCGCTGCCGACGTCAAGGCCTCCTGGGAGGTCTCGGCCATGGCGAACACCAAGAACCAGCGCGCAGACCAGGTTCTCTCCAAGGTCGCGGGATATGCGGACGTGACCGGCGGCAGTGCCAAGGAGCTTTCCGGTGTCGCCACGCCCGACGAGGGTACCGTCGTGGTCACGCTCTCGGATGTCGATCCGATCTTCTTCATGCGCCTTGCCAACCACATCATCCCGATCGCCAAGGCCTCGCAGGTGCGCGGCGAGGACGGCGAGGAAATCGCCGACTGGTACATGCCAGAGAATGGCGCGGTCTATTCCGGCCCCTTCAAGCTCGTCGAGATCGATCTCGACGGCGGCAAGCTCGCCTTCGAGCCGAACGAGAACTTCTTCGGGCCGAAGCCGAAGCTCTCGCGCATCGAAATCAGTTCGATCGAAGACAACGTAACGGCGACCTCGCTGCTCAACTCCGGCGAATTCAACGCCCACACCGAACTCGTCACCTCGACGATCGTCAAGGATCTCGGCCCTGAGTTCTCCTCCGGTCCGACCATCCCGACCAGCCAGCACTTCTGGTTCAACACGGCCCGGGCGCCGATGGACGATCCGAAGGTCCGCCAGGCGCTCATCATGGCCGTCGACCGCGAGGGCCTTATCAAGGCCTCCTATCCGGATGGTCCGCACAAGAAGACCGACCAGATTCTGAATTCGGTTCCGGGTGCGGAGAATTCCGGCTTCGAAGCATTCCCTTACGATCCCGAAGGCGCCAAGAAGTTGCTCGCGGAATCGAGCTACGGCGGGCCCGAGCGGCTGCCGAAGCTGCTGTTCGTCGGCGTCTCCGGCCCGGCGATCGAGGCCGCAGCCCAGTACATCGCCGAACAGTGGCGGCAGAACCTCGGCGTCACGGCCGTCGACATGAAGCCGCAGCAGGATGCCTATGCCGGCCCTGACCAGAACGCGGTGCAGATATTCCGCGACGACGTCGGTACCCGTGTGCCGGATGCCGTCTCCTATCTCGCCGGCTCGATCGCCTCGACTTCGTCCAACGCCCAGAACAAGCTCGGTGGCTACAAGAACGACAAGGTCGACAGTCTTCTTGCGGAAGCTGCGACCAAGGCGGCTGACGATCCTGAGCGTGTGGCTCTCGCCCAGGAAGCCCAGAAGGCTTTCCGCGAGGATTGGGCCTTCATTCCGTGGTATGCTCAAACGATGTCGCGCTGGGCCACCAAGGACGTCAAGGGCATCGACAAGAACCTAGACTGGCAGGTGATTGCCCCCTGGGAGATCTCGATCGGCTGACGCCGGTCGCCCTCACCGAACCGCGCGAGGGCCGGCACGGCCCTTGCGCTCGAAAACGGTATCCGCCGGCATTTGCCGAACCGGAACTAATGCGGCGGGCGACATAGACGAACGGGGTCCGGAGTGAGGCCCCCACAACGGACGGGAGGTGACGTTGCTCCGCTACGTGCTCACTCGCTTTGCCATCTGGATTCCCTCGGTGCTGATCGTGATGCTCGCGGTCTATGCACTTGCCTTCTATGGCGCGGGCGATCCGATCAAGCTCATCTTCCTGCGGGCGCCCGGCGATGTCGCCTACAACCCGGCGAAGATCGAGGCGATCCGCGAGAGCGCCGGCCTCAACCGGCCCTTCCTCGAGCAATTTGCGAGCTACATCTTCAATCTGCTGCAGGGCAAGTTCGGCAACTCGCTGACCTCCGGCCGCTCGGTCTGGGCCATGGTCTCGGCGGCCGCGCCCGTCTCCTTCAAGCTCGCGCTCTCATCGATCGTGCTGACCGCGGTGATCGCGATCCCGCTCGGCATGATCGCAGCGCTCAACCAGAATTCCCGGCTCGACTATGCGATCCTCGGCTCCGCCCTCTTCCTCTGGGCGATACCGGCCTATGTGGCCGGTCCCTTGCTGATGGTCGGCCTCATCATCCTGATACCCGGCTCGAACGTCCCCTATGGCTGGGGCGGCGTCCTCGACGTGCGCATTCTCCTGCCGCTCGTCGTGCTCTCCTTCCAGCCGATCGCGCTCATCGTGCGCCAGACCCGGGCGGCGGTCATCGAGGTGTTGTCGGAAGACTTCGTGCGCACCGCCCGCGCCAAGGGTGTTCCGGAGATCGTCGTCGCGTTCCGTCACATCCTCCGCCCGGTCCTGACCCCGGTCGTCACCCAGCTCGGCCTCATCATGATCACCATCGTCAACGGCGCGATCTTCGTCGAGCTGGTCTTCGGCCTGCCGGGCCTCGGCCGCCTGACGGTCCAGGCGCTCACCAATTCCGACTATCCGGTGATCCTCGCGATCACCCTCATCGGGTCTTTCCTGGTGATGCTCTCCAATCTTCTGGTGGACATTCTCTATCCCTTGCTCGATCCCCGTGCCACCGACGCCAGGAGGAGCCGCTGACATGAGCACCCTTGCCGCACCGCCGATCGCCGGCAGCCCGGAAGAACCGACCGTCAATCTCTGGCGCGACGCCTGGTTCCGGCTGAAGCGCAACCGTCTCGCCGTCTTCGGCCTCGCCGCGATCATCGTGCTGGCGCTGACGGCAATCTTCGGGCCGTACCTGACGCCCTACGACTACCTGAGCCAGGACCTCAATGCGCGCAATCTCGCGCCCTCGCTCTCCCACCTCTTCGGGACCGACGACCTCGGCCGCGACGTCTTCAGCCGCGTGGTTTACGGCACGCGCACGGCATTCCTGGTTGCCGTCATCGTGACCTTCGTCGCGGTGCTGATCGGGCTGACGCTGGGTGCCATCGCCGGCTTTTTCGGCGGCGCCTTCGACCGCGCGATCATGTGGCTGACCGACGTCACCATGTCGGTGCCGAACCTGCTCCTCGTCGTCGTCATCAACGCTTCGCTGAAGACCCCGATCGCCACCTGGATGGAAGCGCGCTACATGGCGACGCTCAATCCCGTCTATCGCGAGACGGTGTGGATCGACTTCATTCTCGTCTTCGGCTCTATGGCGCTCATTTCCTGGCCGCCTTATGCACGACTGGTGCGCGCGCAGGTTCTGTCGATCCGCAGCCGCCCATATGTCACCGCCGCGACGGCGCTCGGCCTCTCGAACTGGATCGTCATCAGGCGTTACGTGGTGCCGAATGCACTCGGCCCGTTGATCGTCTCCGTGAGCGCCGGGCTCGGAACGGCGATGGTGCTGGAAAGCGCCTTCAGCTTCCTCGGCGTGGGGGTCAATCCGCCGACGCCGAGCTGGGGCAACATGATCTCCGACGGCCTGCGCGTCTGGCAGCACTATCCGCACCTGCTCGCCGCACCCGCGGCGGTGCTCGGGCTCGCCTCCGTCGCCTTCAGCTTCCTCGGGGACGGCCTCAACGACGCGCTCAACCCGCGAGGCAACAAATGACGGTAGCAGAAAAACGCCTCCTCGACGTCCGCGACCTGACGGTCGAAATCGAGACCCGTTCCGGAAAGGCGGTGGTCGTCGACGGCATCGACCTCCATGTCGACCGTGGCGAGACACTCGGCATCGTCGGCGAATCCGGTTGTGGCAAGAGCCTCACCATGCTGAGCCTGATGCGGCTCCTGCCGAACAAGATCCGGGTCGCCAGGGGCTCGGCCCTCTTCGAGGGACGCGATCTGCAGACCATGTCCAATGGCGACCTCCGCAAGGTGCGCGGCGGCGATATCGGCTTTGTCTTCCAGGATCCGATGACCTCGCTCAATCCGGTAATGCGGATCGGCGACCAGATCTGCGAACCGTTGCGCTATCACCGCGGCATGAAGAAGGAAGAGGCCCGCGCCCGCGCGATCGAACTCCTGACGCTCGTCGGCATTCCGGGACCCGAACAGCGCCTTCAGGCCTACCCTCACGAACTTTCCGGCGGCATGCGCCAGCGGGTGATGATCGCGATCGGACTTGCCTGCGATCCGCAGCTCCTGATCGCCGACGAGCCGACCACGGCGCTCGACGTGACGATCCAGGCGCAGATCGTCGACCTCGTGAAGACGCTGAGGGCAAGGATCGGCATGTCGATCGTCTGGATCACCCACGACCTCGCCCTGATCGCCGGGCTCGTCGACCGCGTCGTCGTGCTCTATGCCGGGACCGTGGTCGAGGACGCGCCCGTCGACGCCCTCTACGGCCGGCCGCAGCACCCCTATACACGGGGACTGCTGGCCTCCATCCCGCAGATCAGCGACGAGCCTGCGAGCCGGCTGAGTTCGATCGGCGGTACACCGCCAGAACCGGGCCGCCGGCCCAAGGGTTGTCCCTTCGCTCCGCGTTGCCCACTCGTCTCGGCGGTCTGCCACGAACAGGTGCCGCGGCTCGAAACCCTTCCGGGCGGAGGTCCGCACCGCGTCGCCTGCTTTGCCGTCGAGACCGTCCAGGAGGCTGCGTGATGGCCGCTCAACCGCTTCTGAAGATCGAAAACCTGGTCAAGCATTTCCATGTGCGGCTCGGCGCTTTCGGCGAGAAGGCCGCGACGGTTTACGCGCTCGACGATATCGACCTTTCCATCATGGAGGGGGAGACGCTGAGCCTCGTCGGCGAATCCGGCTGTGGCAAGTCGACGACCGGCTTCACCATCCTCAATCTCTATCGCGCGACAAGCGGCAAGGTGCTCTACCGCGGGCAGAACCTCGCCGAACTCGACGAAAAGCAAATGCGCCCCTTCCGGCGCGACCTGCAGATCGTCTTTCAGGATCCCTATTCGACGCTCAACCCGCGCATGACGATCGGCGAGGCGATTGCCGAACCGATCCTCTTCCACAAGCTAGCCGCCAAGGCCGAGGTCAGGGACAAGGTCGCCACCCTGCTCGCCGATGTCGGCCTGCCGGCGCGGTTCGCGCAGCGCTACCCGCACGAGCTCTCCGGCGGCCAGCGCCAGCGTGTGGTGATCGCCCGTGCGCTCGCCTGCCAGCCGAAATTCATCGTCTGCGACGAAGCGATCTCGGCGCTCGACGTCTCGATCCAGGCCCAGATCATCAACCTGCTGCTCGACCTCCAGGAGAAGTATGGGCTCACCTACCTCTTCATCGCCCATGACCTCGCGGTCGTCCGCCACATCAGCACACGCGTCGGCGTGATGTATCTCGGCCGCCTCGCCGAGGTTGCAAGCCGGGAAGATCTGTTCGGCGAGCCGCTGCACCCTTACACGAAGGCCCTGCTGTCGGCTGTGCCGGAGACCGATCCCGCCAGCGAGCGGACACGCCAGCGCCAGATCCTTCAGGGTGATGTGCCGAGCCCGCTCGACCCACCCTCAGGCTGCCGTTTTCACACTCGCTGCCCGATCGCCATGAACGTGTGCTCGGCGAAGATCCCCGTCTGGCGGGAGGCGCGACCCGGCCATTACGTCGCCTGCCACGCGGTGGAGGCCGGAATACCTTCATGACGCTGAAGATCGCGATCATCGCCGACGATCTCACCGGCGCGCTCGACACCGGAACGCCCTTCGTCGCACGCGGTCTGTCGGTCGCGGTCGTGTTGGACAGCCGGCGTCTCGGTGACGCACGCGATCACGATTGCGACGTGCTGGTGGTCAACACTGCCTCCCGCGCGCTTGCAGCCGCGCACGCGGCGGAATGGATTCGGGAGGCCGCCCGGGCGATCGCGCCACTCGCACCTCGCGTCATCATGAAGAAGATCGACTCGCGGCTGAAGGGCAACGTCGCGGTTGAGTGCGACGTACTCGCCGAGGTCTTCGGTCGGACGTGCATGGTGGTCGCGCCCGCGATCCCTGATCAGCAGCGGTTCACGAAGGGCGGGCTGGTCGTCGGACGGGGGGTAGAAACGCCGCTTTCGATTCGGGAGGCTTTCAGCACGACAGCTCTCCCTCTGACGATCGCGGATGCGGCAAGCGACGCCGATCTCGACGGCATCGTCCGCGATCAGGACTGGTCGATGGCGCTCGCCGTCGGTGCCCGTGGGCTCGGCGCCGCGCTTGCGCGCCTTCTCGGCGACGGGAGCGCGCTGAAGCCCATTCCGTTCGTTCCGACCGGGCGGACACTCTTCGCGTTCGGCTCGCGCGATCCGATCACCGCCGCTCAGATCGCCCGTCTCGAACACACACGATGGCTGCGGCATGTCGGGGATGCGCCGATGGGTCGGGTCACGGAGGAGCTGGCATCGATTGCCCTGCCGGCGCTCTTTCGCTGCACCGGTGCGATCGAGGCGGACGGCGCAAGCGTCGCCCGGCGCTTTGCCGCCGGCATCCAATCCGTGATAGACCGGACGAAGCCGGATATGCTGATGCTCGGTGGTGGCGACACGGCGCTTGCGGTTCTCGAGCGGCTCGGCATAGACCTTGTCTGTCCGAAGGGCGAGATCGAGCCGGGTATTCCCTGGTTCGAGGTGACGGATGCGAATGGCCGCCGCTTTCGTTGCGCCGTGAAATCAGGCGGTTTCGGCGACCCGGACAGCCTTCTGGCGCTCGTGGCAGAAAGCTCGCGGGTGCCGCATGTGAACGAGGAGACAAGCATTGGGTGAACCGGAAAGCTCGGTCCTGAACGTGGAGACGAGCCCGCCGAAGCCGGAACGCGGCAAGGCGGTGAGGCTCGTCGACCGGGTGGTCGACCAGTTGCTGGAGCGCATCCGCGCCGGCAACTATCCGCCGGACTCACGCCTGCCGGGCGAGCACGAGCTCGCCTCGATGCTCGGCGTGTCGCGGCCCGTCGTCCGCGACGCGCTGGCACGGCTGCGCGAGCAGGGCATCGTCTATGCCCGCCAGGGCGCGGGGACCTTCGTCAGCGCCCAGGGTTCGCCTGCCGCCCAGCTCTCCTATTCTCCCGTCAAGACGATTGCCGACATTCAGCGCTGCTACGAATTCCGCCTGACGATCGAACCGGCCGCCGCCTATTTCGCAGCAAAGCGTCGCGACGAGGCCGCCCTTCAGAAGATCGCGGCTGCACTTGCGGAACTGCGCGAGGCAACGAGCCACCAGCTCCATCGCACCGATGCAGACTTCGTCTTCCATCGGGCGGTCACTGAAGCGGCGAACAACCATTATTACACGGCCTCGATGGACGCCCTGAAAGCCCACATCGCCGTCGGCATGCATCTGCACGGGCTCTCGCTGCTCGGCCCGAAGCTCGGACTGGAACAGGTCTACGAGGAACACAACATGATCTACCGGGCGATCGCCGAGGGCCGTGCGGAAGACGCCCGCGAGGCGATGCGCAAGCAT
>DATGWU010000504.1:0-2022 GCA_035299345.1 Rhizobium sp. | reverse complement strand
CATCGATCTCCGGGCACCACGCAGCCCGCCAGTGTTGGACCCGCCACGAAACCGGCTCAACAAATGATATCAACCGTCGCACGGTATTGGAGGAAACGCTCTCCCGCTACCACCATTACAGTGCTAAGCGCATCGTGCGGTTTCCTCTTCGGGAGGTTCAGCAGGTCCGCGATCACGCCCTTCACGGAAAGCTCGACGCGGCGGCTGGTCCTCGTGAGGTCATCGCCGTAGACATAGTCATCGCCGCCGCCGTCGAGATCACGGTTGTCGCTAACTGCAGTCCGGCACTGGTAATCGTCGCGTGCCATCTGACGGCCGATCACCCGGGCGATGTCGAGGACGAGGCGACCGAGCTTCTCAGCGGATGAAGCGGCTTCGGCCGAAGACGTTGGGACTGTGTTGTCCTCGTGGTTCGGGACCGCACCGAGGTTTGCGGGCCCGCCTTCCCTTTCCGCTCGATCCTCTTCCCGGTCCATGTCGCACCCGTATTCGTCTGGTATCAGCCATCAAAGACCGTGGAGATACGGGTGGGAAGGGCGAATTCCCTCTGTGTCGTAGGACTGGCAGAAGAATGCGGAAAAGACTTGCAGGATGCGGAAGAGACTGAGGCAGAGTTGGGGCCGAACCGACAACTTCGGACGAATCTTGAGGCTCGCGGCGCAGGTAGACTTTCAGGTCAGCGTCCAGTCTGAACATGACCCAGTGCTCCGATGATTGCCGTCAATGCATCCACATCACCGCATTCCAACGTCAGCTTCACGCCGTTCGGCAGTGACGCGCTCACCTTGGCTGGAGAGGAAAAAGGCGCAGCCCGGGACTGGGTCTCCGTGCGTTTCTTTATCCACTTCCGAAGAAGGTTCGCATTGACCCCATGTTCGAGCGCAAGCTTCGATACCGAAACGCCAGGCTCAAGGCAGGCCGCGACAAGACGGTCCTTCGATGCGGGGTCGTAACGGCGTCGCCCGTTCCCACCAACAAGCCTTACCCGCAGTCTCTGATCATCGTCTTCCATCACAAGGTGTCCACCTATTTTGGTGGACACCTCATGCATCAGAGCACTCAACAGCAAAAGGTGTCGGGAAATTCGCGCTTACGACAGGCCGGCTTGCAGTCCGACCCGCAGGTCGTCGATGTGCTCGAGCCCCACCGACAGCCTCAACAGACCGTCGCCGATACCGGCCCTTGCACGCGCCTCGGCTCCCATGTCGAGATGGGTCATCGTCGCGGGATGCGCCACCAGGCTTTCGACGCCGCCCAGGGATTCGGCCAGCGTGAAACTGCGCACCGACCGGACGAAGCGTTGTACGGCCGGTACTCCACCGGCGAGCTCGAAGCTCATCATGGCGCCGAAGCCCTTCTGCTGCCTCGCCGCCAGGGCGTGGTCCGGATGGCCGGCGAGCCCTGGATAGTGGACACGGACAACGGCCGGGTGCGCCGCGAGCAACTCGGCGATCGCCATCGCGTTCTTTTCCTGCCTCTCCATCCGGACGAACAGGGTCCTGAGCCCCCGCAAGGTCAGCCAGGAATCGAACGGAGCCGCTATCGCCCCCGTGACGTTGGCCCAGTGTTTCAGCGCCCGAAATTCGTCGGCATCAGCGGCAACGACAGCGCCGGCAATCACGTCGGAATGACCGTTGAGGAATTTCGTCGTTGAATGCAGTGCGTAATCGGCACCGAGCAAGAGCGGCTTTTGAAGCGCCGGTGAGAGAAACGTATTGTCGACGACGACGCGAGCACCAAAGGCCCGCGCGCGCACCGAAAGTGCGGCAATGTCGACGACGCGCATCAATGGATTGCTCGGACTTTCGATGAGAACAAGCGCGGGGCGTGCTGCGAGATGTGTATCGAATAGATCGATATTCGATTGGTCGACGAGCTCGAGGCGGATCTGCCTGCGTTCCGCACGCGCCTTCAGGAGCCGCATCGTGCCGCCGTAGCAATCGAAGGGCGCCAGCACCAGGCTTCCGGCCGGCAGGCGCCCGACAAGAAGGTCGATCGCCGCCATGCCGCTCGGTGTCAGGA
>DATGWU010000503.1:0-3066 GCA_035299345.1 Rhizobium sp. | reverse complement strand
GTGCCTCCGGACTGGCGGCAGATTTCCGCCGACGAGATCGTCGCGTCGGTGCTGCGGGAGCTGAAGGCCGGCATTGGCAATGTCATCGTGCTGCACGATGGCGGCGGCAGTCGCAAGGCAACCGTCGAAGCGACGGCTCTTCTCGTCGACACGCTGCGCACCGAGGGTTATCGTTTCGTGACACTTGCCGACATGCTCGGCCTGCCCGCCGACAAGGTCATGCCGCCGGCCGAAGGCCCGGGAACCACCTTTGATGCGGTTTCCTTCACGAGCCTGAGCTACCTGTCTCTAACGATCAACATGCTCTTCTGGGTTTCCGTCGTCGCCGGCGTCGCACGCGTGCTCTTCGTCACCGTCGCCTCCCATCTTCGCCGCCGCCACCCGCTGCGGGACCCGGGCTACACACCGCCGGTCACCGTGCTCATTCCGGCCTACTGCGAAGAAGACACCATCGTCGGGACCGTGGCGTCGGTGCTGGTATCGGATTATCCGAACCTCCGGGTGATCGTCGTCGACGACGGCTCGACCGACAAGACCTGCAGCCGGCTCGTGGCAGAATACGGCGACGATCCCCGCGTCCGCATCATGCGGCAGAGCAACCACGGAAAACACGCCGCCCTCAACCACGCCTACACCTATGTCGAGACGGATATCGTGGTGGCGATCGATGCCGACACCACGATCGCACCGGATGCTATCGGCAAGCTCGTCCGCCATTTCCGCGATCCGGCCGTCGGCGCGGTCGCCGGCAACGTCAAGGTCAGCAATCGCGACCGCCTGCTCACCCGCATGCAGGCGCTCGAATACATCACCGCCCAGAATATGGACCGTCGCGCCGCCGAAAGGATCAACGGCATGCTCGTGGTCCCCGGCGCCATCGGCGCCTGGCGCTGCAAGGCTGTAGAGGAGGCCGGTTACTATTCGCGCCAGACCTTTGCCGAAGATGCCGACTTGACAGTTTCGGTGATCCGGGCCGGCTACAAGGTCGTGTACGAGGAAGAGGCAATCGCGCTGACCAAGGCGCCGACCGGTCTCGATCGTTTCCTCCATCAGCGCCTGCGCTGGCTGTTCGGCATGATGCAGACCGGCTGGAAGCACCGCGGCGCGGTCACCGAGATGAAGGGTCTCGGCCTCGTCTCGATCACCGATCTCTTGCTCTTCGGCGTGGTGATGACGGCGCTGGCGCCGCTCGTCGACATCATCTTCGTGTCGACGCTCATCGACCGCGCGATCACGCTCTACCTCGACCCGACGGCGCCGTGGTCGGAGGGTTCGCCCTATGTCGTGGCCGCCTACGGCGCCTTCGTCCTGTCGGACGTCGCCTTCGGATTGATGGCCTTCCACTTCGAGAAGGGAGAAGACAAGCGTCTGCTTCTCCTGCTGCCCCTGCAGCGGCTCTTCTATCGCCAGCTGCTCTGCCTTTCGACCTACCGCGCGATTGCGCTCGCGCTCACCGGCCAGCTCATGCGCTGGCGCAAGGCGGGTCGCACCGGCATCTCGAAGGCCGGGGAAGCCGTAAACGCGACAACTCGTCTCCCCCGGCCGACGGCAAGCCCGGTCAGAAGACCCGGCAGCCGCTTTCCGTCAACGCACCGTCAACCACCGGCAGGTCCTTCCGTGGATGGATGATGACCGTCTGCAGGGCCGTGATCCGGTTCATGCAGGCTTGCGCCCGGCCGGCCGTGCTGCGGGCACCGCCGACATAGATGTCGAACCACGGATGGCCGCGGTGCCCAGTATGGCACGGCCCGGCCTGCGGGCGCGGACCATCGCCGCAGACATCCTCGACGATTGCATACTTCCTCAGCCGCTTGAGGTAGATGCGTGTCCCGGCGGGCACGTCGAGCGTCTGACGACCGTTGGCGATCGAGTGGCCGACGGCCAGCGTGATCGGGTCGGCGTAACTGCCCTTGCCGCCGGCGAGGCGATGGACGACGGGCCGCGCGATTTCCGCCGAGCCTGGGGGCGTATTGTCCCAGTAGCTGTAGCCGGTGATATAGGCCGTCAACTGGACCGTCTTGCGTTCGACCGTCGCCGCCTTGACTTTCGTCAAGTGCGGAGCTTCCTGCGCCGAGGCCGTGCTTGGAGATATACTTGCGCCTCCAAGAAACGCCGCGAGAGCGATTCCCGAAAACAACTTGAACGAGAATGAAGGAGATGTCAGTCGCATATTAGTTCCACCCTGAGAGTCAGCAGGAGACCTGCATCGGCCAGCATGGATACTTTCGATTACGCCTTCATTGTGTTCGTACTTCAAATTTTAGGCATATGAAATTTTGGGTATTGCTGCGGCGTGCGGCCGTTCCTATCAGCGGACAATCGGCTGGACCGGCGCGATTTTCGCACCGGTCCGCATTGCCGAAAGCTGAAGAAAATCAGGCGGCGGCCGCGATTTCGCCGGTATCGTAGCAGTCTGCCTCGATCGCCGCCGCAATGAAGGCCTCCCGCGCGATTTCGGCGCTGCAGACACGCTTCAGGGCTGCCTCGCACTGCCGCGATGCATTGTCGCGGTGCCTGCCGCGACGCAGGGGCCATTCGTTTTCAAGGAAGTCCTTCGCCTCGTAGGGGCCGTCGAATCGGCGGGTCAGTCCCGAGGGAAGGCGGATGATGACGGGCTTGCACCAGTTGATATGCAGTTCGTTCATGTGGTCCTCCATGGCGGGCGACAAACGTCCGCGGAGGAAGGATGTTCCCGACGAAGGGGCAGAAATTATGACGCGGCCCTGTCGCTAACCCAGCAGCCGCTCCAGCCAGTCCCGCGACAGCACCCTCTCCAGCTCGATGGCGACCTCGTCGAGTGCCGCCTCGACGCCGGCGCGGTAGTTCTCGCCGCCACCCTCGATCCCGAAGCTTGCAAGCAGTCGCGCGCGATAGGCGTCGCTGCCGAAAAGCCCGTGCAGATAGGTGCCGACGATCCGTCCGTCCGGCGAGCTCGCCCCGTCGGCGCGTCCGTCGATCATCACCGGCGGGCGGGCGCAGTCCGGCCCTTCGGTGCGGCCCATGTGGATTTCGTAGCCCGACAGCGGCACGCCGTAGTCCACCGAATGGGCAGAGCTGTTGCGAACC
>DATGWU010000502.1:0-6857 GCA_035299345.1 Rhizobium sp. | reverse complement strand
ATCGGCTGGCTTGCGATGGCGCTGGTCGATGCCCTGACCCTCCTGCCACATGACGAGGCGACGGCGTCGCTCAGGCTCGCAACGCGCCTTCTGCTGCAGGAAATCATTGCCCGTCAGAGACCGTCCGCGCTGTGGATGCAGGTTCTGGATGCGCCGGCCCTTGAAGGCAACTACGAGGAAAGCTCGGCATCGGCGATGTTTGCCTATGCGCTGCTGCGTGCTGCGCGGTTAGGGTTGATGGAGCCTGAATGGACGAAGGCCGCGGCGGCTGCCGGACGGCGGTCACTCGAGGCGCTTCTGTCGAACCGTCTCGTTGCCGACGAGCAGGGTGTCACCCGCTTCACCACCATTGTTCGTGTCGCCGGCTTGGGAGGGTTCGAGGGTCACGACCGGGATGGTACGCCCGGCTATTACCTGTCCGAGCCAGTCGTTTCCGACGACGCGAAGGGTGTCGGGCCACTGATGATGGCCTTCGCGGAGGGCCTGCAGTCTGCCAGATAGCGAGCCGGTCACTCCGATCTCCGCGCAGTCAGGTGCCCGAAAGGATGTGGCTGAGGCACGCATTTGCAATTTACGGATATACATTTACGGATATACAACGTGTATCTACGCAACATGAAATGATTGCCAAGGTGAAGGCGATGACCGCAAAGAACCAGACAGAAACCCGCACAAAGCCTGTCCAGCTTCGCATCCGCACGGATATTTCGGAGATGATCGACCAGGCCGCCCGGGCGCAGGGCAAGACGCGATCCGACTTCATGATCGATGCCGCTCGCCGCGCTGCCGAAGATGCACTCCTCGACCGGACGCTCGTTCGTGTCGATGCCGACGGCTTTCAGCATTATCTCGACGTACTCGATCGACCGCCGGGCGGCGAGGGATATACACGCCTGATGAAGGCGCCGAAACCCTGGCAGTCCTAATGCTGTCGCCGCCGACACGGCTCATTGATGAACATAATCTTGATCTCTTCGAGAGCGGCTACGATGTTCTGGATGATTGGTTGCGACGGCGCGCCCGTGCCAATCAGATCACGGGCGCATCCCGCACCTATGTTGCATGTGCGAATGGCCGCGTTATCGGCTATTATAGCCTCTCGTCCGGTGCGTTTGCCGTTGGTGAGGCTCCGGGGGCGCTACGTCGAAATATGCCGGATCCCACCCCGATGGCCGTCCTCGGCCGGCTGGCGATCGACAGGGTGCGGCAGGGAAGGGGCCTCGGTGTAGCGTTACTCCAGGACGCCGTACTGCACGCTGGCCAGGCGGCGCATATCATGGGGTCGTTTGCGGGAGAGGGCAAAATCCTGCGCTTAGGAAACCAGTTGTATTGTTGAATTTGGGGCGGTTCCGCTGGAGCTAATTCGCAGCTGTCAAGAGCGGCGGAAAGAAACAGATTTCCGACTCGGCCTGAGGGGAATGGCAGTCAGCCCGATTCCACGAAGGCGAAGACCCGTGAAAAGTCACCCTTCGCGGCATCCTTGCGATGGACCATGAAGATGTAGTCGCCGTAGTCAGAGAAGCTGAAGTCGGGTGCACCCCCTGAGGCCAGCTTGATCAGGATGAACCAATCGTCCGGTGCGGCGACGTCCGACCAACCCTGCTTCAAGGCATAATCAGCAGCCAGCTTCTGGATACTGGACAAGTCGCGTACGCCACAGATGCCGAACATCTGGTGTTGCGGGCCATCGCCGATCTTGAAGCTTTCCTCAATCGCCAACGCAAAATCGGACGGATCTTCAATTCCCGCATCAGCATAGGTTTTCGGATTGTTGGTGCCCGGGAGACCGAACGGTGCGCTGAGCGACCGCTCAAGCCGCAGCGACTGTGCCGATCGGCTGATCTCATATTCGGACGCAAACACCATCACCACCCGGCCACCACGTGTGAACGTCATGCGCCCTTTTTCGTCGGTCTCGACCGACAGCCCGTCCACGCTGGTCCCGTCAGCCACGAATTGTTTCCGGTCGGGGTTCCAGACCACCATTCGAAATGCAGATTCCGTCGCGTCGATAGCGCCATCCGGCAGGGCATGGGCAACCAGCGTGGTGGCGGGCGGCGTATAGTGGACACGCCAATCGCTATAATCCGTGCCAGTGAAAAAGGAGAGCAGTCCTGCCTCCGGCAGGACTTCGGCACGCTCCGGCAGGTCGGCGAGATCGATCTGAGCCAGAAAATTCAGGTAGAAGCCACTCGCATTGCGCGGCCAATCCATCCCCTCCGGCAGATCAGGGCCGCCGCCGATGCGGCTCAACCCGATCTTGCCAGCTTCGGCCTCGTCGATCTCGGTCAGGGAGACCGTCGGCATCACCAACTGACGCAAGACATCCTGCTTGCCCTTTAGGCCGGCTTCGGCCACCGCCTTGTCGAAGCGCACCTCGACATCAGCGACAGGCTCTCGGGCGCGGGCGGCACTGGCGGCTTTCTCCAGTTCTTTTTCGCGTTCCCTGTTAACGGCCGCTGCTTCGTCCATCTTCTTCTTCAATTGCTCAAGCAGCGCCGTCTTCTTTTCCTCGGCCGCCTCTCGCGCCTTGCTGGCCGCACCGCCGGCAAGTTTGATCCGGATCGAGGTGAGCAATCGCGCGAAATCCGCCTCGATTGCCTGAAGATCAGCGCCGCTCGTCATGGCCGTGGCATGATACCAGGTGGTGCCGTTGCCTGATACCAGAAGTGCGCGCAGCCGGTACCAGTCCTGCTCCTCCTTCGTCTCCCAGTCCTCGAGGCGATCTTTGATCCTGGTCATTTCGCCGGTCATGCCGGCGAAGGTGACGGACTTGCGCTCGACGATCGGGCCGTTGTCCTTCAACGCATCCGTGAGCCAGTCCTGCGGCGACACATCTTTCTCCGCCTCCGTCGTCCATAGGCTCATCTGGGGCGAAAACGTGGTTTCCGGCTTACGTCTCAGTCCAATCGATCCGGCAAAGACACGCGCATTTTCAAACATCGGATTGGCTTCGACGGAAAACTCGGGGGTTTCGACCAGCTTCATCGACTTTTCCTGCGCTGATGCGTTGACTGTGAATATTACAAGCAATGATATTAAGGCACTGAAGATTGAACGCTTCATTCGGAGCCACCTTTCCCGGCGGAAAACCTACGATGAACTTGAGGCTGATCCGAGAACGCGCTTTCCATGGTCTCTGAGTTCACCTTTTGGGTCAACATAACGGTAAAGCGTGACGCGCTCGATCCCGAGATTCGTGCACAGATCGGAAACGGAAGTGTCGCGTTGCGCCATGGCTGCCTGGGCGAGACCCACCTGTGCTTTGGTGAGAGCGAACTTCCGACCACCCTTTCCGCCGCGAGCTCTGGCAGCATAGACGCCAGCCGCTATGCGCTCACGGATCAGATCCCGTTCGAACTCGGCCAAGGTAGCGAAGATTCCGAACATCATGCGACCGGGTGCGGTCGTCGTGTCGATCTGCGCACCCTTTCCAGTCAGCACGCGCAGGCCGACCTTGCGATCTGACAGATCCTTGACGGTGTTGACCAGATGGGCAAGCTTGCGTCCAAGGCGATCGAGCTTCCACACCACAAGCACATCCCCGTCGCGCAAGGATTTGAGACAGGCGGCCAGACCAGGCCGATCATCGCGACTGCCGGACGCGCGATCTTCATAGATGTTGTCCTGTTCGACGCCGACGGCGCGCAGGGCATCGTGTTGCAGGTCGAGGGACTGCGAGCCATCGGCTTTGTAGACACGGGCATATCCGAGCAGCATGTTTCTTAAACGGTGGTTTGAGGCGGCGCAGCGGTCGCGATCGATCCATCGCCGGGGCGAAATCCGCGACCGCGCCGAAGGACAGCACTACAGAATCGCCGGCATGAACCTTCTCGCCGCGATCATCATCTTCTGGAACACCATGAAGTTGGGTGAGGTCGTCGCCGGTCAGAAATGGGACGGAAAACTGCTATCGCCCGATCTGCTGGCCGATGTCTCGCCCCTCGGATGGGAACACATCAATCTCACCGGAGAATACCGCTAGCCAAAACCTTAGCGTAGGATTCCGCCCCCTACCGTAAACGACCCCATCATGGGCATTCGCGGCATTCTCGTGCATGCCCTTTCGGAAGAGGCCAAGACATTCTACGGACGCCATGGCTTTGCTGCGTCGCCGCGCCAGCCCATGACGCTTGTCCTGTCTCTGAAACAGGCTGCTTCCCTGGCCGCGCGTTGACGGTTTCCCGGACGTCTTGGATCCGCGAACAGGCAGCGGCAACACGTCGCGGGGATTGGGCGTTGCGGCTTCACCTTTTTTACCGATTTGCGCTGGATAAAAGATGACTATTTAAGTATGGTATTCATTGTCACGGCGAATGCAAGTCATTCGCAACAGTGTCGAACGAACACAAGGGACAATGATGAGACATCTTCGCCGAGCCGGGACATCCGGCGCAGTCGCCGGCTTCCTTCTCCTCTCCGCATCGGCGGTTACTGCCGCGGAATACCCGATCGGGGAGCCACAGTCCGGCGGCGGGCTCGAGATTGCCGCGGTCTATCTGCAGCCGATCGAGATGGACCCGCCCGGCGTCATGCGCGCGGCCGCAGATTCCGACATCCACCTGGAAGCGGATATCCATGCGCTCGCCGACAATCCGAACGGCTTTGCCGAGGGTGAGTGGGTACCGTATCTCGTCGTCGACTACGAACTGACCAAAGTGGACACCGGTGAAGCAGTGTCTGGCCGGATGATGCCGATGGTCGCGAGCGACGGTCCGCACTACGGTGACAATCTGAAGATCGCCGGCATGGGCAATTACCGGCTGAAGCTGACCGTCTCGCCGCCGGACAAGGATCCGATGGGCCATTTCGGCCGCCATACCGACAAGGAGACCGGCGTCGCCGCCTGGTTCGCTCCCGTCACCACCGAATACACCTTCACCTTCGCCGGTACCGGCAAGAAGGGTTCCTACTGAAGAACGGCGCTGTCGGGGGACGATCCGGTCCCCCGCCTCGCCGCGCAAGGAGACGACATGCGCACGAACAGACTGACGCCGATACTGCTGGCAGCGTTTCTCGCGGCACCTGCCGCGGTGCACGCCGAAGATCCGGCGAGCTTCGTCCTCGAAATGAATGACGGCGTCCTTACCCCCGCACGGATCGAAATCCCGGCAGGAACCGAAGTCAAGATCATCCTGCGCAATGCCGGCACGACGCCCGCCGAGTTCGAGAGCCTGCGCCTGCGCAAGGAGAAGGTCCTGGCGCCGGGTGCGGAATCCTTCGTCGTCATCCGCAAGGCCTCGCCGGGCGAATATCCCTTCTACGACGAATTCCACATGGACAAGGGCCAGGGCGTCATCGTGGCGCGCCAGGACTGAGACTGATATTACGCGCGACGGAAGCTCCGCCGCTCGACATCTTCCTCCCACAGGAATAGACGGCCGATCATGTTCGTACAAACCTTCTTCATCGTCTGGCGTGAAAGCATCGAGGCCCTGCTCGTGGTCGGCATCCTGCATGCCTGGCTCCGTCACAACGGAACCGGACGGGGCGCGACGGGCTATCTGTGGAGCGGGGTCGCGGCGGGTATCATCGGTGCGGGCCTACTCTCGGTGGTGTTGATGCGCTTCAGCGCGGCCCTGCCGCCCGAAGGGCAGGACTGGTTCCAGGCGGCGCTCATCCTTGCCGCTTGTGCCCTGATCGTGCAGATGGTGTTCTGGATGCGCCGCCATGGCCGCACCCTGAAACGGGATCTCGAGCAGGGCCTCTCCGATAGCCTGCGCCGGGGCAGTCTTTGGGGCATCTTCGCGGTTGCGGCGATCGCCGTGATGCGGGAAGGCGCCGAGACGGTGATCTTTTTGCAGGGCGTCATTGCTTCCGCCGCCGGAGCCGGAGGTCAGATCGCGACCGGCATTGTGTCTGCGGTGCTTGCGGCAGGCGCGACCTACGGGCTGCTGCAGCTTGGCGGACGCTATCTCTCCTGGCGCCTGTTCTTCCGCCTGACCGAGGCAATGCTGCTTCTGCTCGCCTCCGCGCTGCTGGTGACCGGGACCGGCTATCTCGTTTCTCTCGGTCTGCTGCCCTATTCCGAACCGCTCTGGGATACCTCCTTCCTGCTCGACGACATGACGCGCCTTGGCGGGATCGTCGCCGGCCTCACCGGTTATCGGGCTATGCCCGACGCGGTCACGGTCGCGACCTGGATTCTTTACTGGAGCGGAATTGTGCTTGCGTTCCGGATGCAGGCGCGGCAGGCGAGACCCGTAGCACAGGCTTCCGTATGACACCGATCACGATCTACACCGCGCCGCCACGGGCATCACGCGGCGGGGCAAGCGCGAGGCTGGCCGCCGTCGGCGACTGGCTTCGCCTGCACCAGAAGGCGGTACTTCGATTGCAGTGGGGCGTCGTCCTCGTCTACGCCGTATTGCTGATCGTACCGGCGGTGATGCCGCTGCCGGATAATGCCGCGCATATCTGGAACGACGTCTCGCTCTTTGCCCGCTTTGTCTTCTGGGGCATCTGGTGGCCGGGCGTGCTCATCAGCATGCTGCTCTTCGGGCGGCTCTGGTGCGGCATCTTCTGTCCGGAAGGGGCACTGACGGAAATGGCGAGCAAGCGCGGGCGCGGCCGGGCGATCCCGCGCTGGATCCGCTGGCAGGGCTGGCCGTTCGCCGCCTTCGTGCTGACGACGGTCTACGGCCAGATGGTCAGCGTCTACCAATATCCGCTGCCGGCGCTGCTGATCCTCGGCGGATCGACGGCGGCCGCAATCCTCATCGGCTATCTCTATGGTCGCGGCCACCGGGTCTGGTGCCGCTATCTCTGTCCGGTGAACGGCGTCTTCGGCCTGCTCGCGAAGCTCGCACCCGTCCATTATCGCGTTGACCATAGCGAGTGGGACCAATGCCCGCCGC
>DATGWU010000501.1:0-5451 GCA_035299345.1 Rhizobium sp. | reverse complement strand
CGGGGTCTTGTCGTGAACGACCGCGACCTTGCCATCCTTGAACTTCTCGGCGATGTACGCACCGGCTACCGCGCCCTGCTGGTCGTCACGGCCGCAGGTACGGAAGGTGTTCCACATGCCGCGTTCGGTGTACTGCGGGTTGGTGGATGCCGGGGTGATCTGAAGGATGCCGTTTTCGGCATAGACTTCCGAAGCCGGGATCGAAACGCCGGAGTTGAAGTGACCGATGACGAACTTCACGCCGTCGGCGACGAACTTGTTGGCAACCGAAACGCCCTGCTTGGCGTCGGAGACGTCATCGCCGAGAACGATCTTGACCTGTTCGCCGTTGATGCCGCCGGCAGCGTTGATGTCGGCTGCGGCCTGTTCAGCACCCTTCTGGAGCTGAGCACCGAAAGCGGCGTTCGGGCCCGTCAGCGGACCGCCGACGCCGACGAGCACTTCGGCCCAGGCGCTGCCGCCGCAGGCCACCATGGCCGTCAGCGCAACAGCAGAGAGAAGAAGCTTCTTCATATTGTTACTCCCAATTTTTAGGCAGGTTAGGTTTCTGAAGCCCTGCGCAATACCCACCATAACTGCGCCGGTAATCTGTTCCACTCTGTATGAGAGCCAAGCCCTTCTTGCCGGCAATCTGCGACAAGAAAAACGTGGCTGTCAATGTTTCTTCTTCCACGAAAAGGCCGAGGTCTTTTCGTAGAGCCAGTAGTAATTATCGACCATCTGACGGGTCCGGCGGACCCGGTATCCGGCCGTCGCAAAGACCAGCAGCAGAGCGACGTCGATTACGTAATAGAAGGGACTGATGAACGGCCCCTGAAAGAGCGCGTAATGCAGAAAGCGCATCACGACGCCGAGCAAAAGCGTATAGACGATCACCGTCGGATAGTGCTGCCAGCCTTCGGCGACGGCCTTGCCCGTCCGCCACGCGGTCCAGAAACCGAGCAGCAGCACCAGAAACCGCAGGACGTAGCGGACGCCGGTGTCGGTCTCGAAAAACAATCCTTGCATGTCAAATTCCCCCTAACCCGATCAGTGATGGCCGCCTTCAAGGTAGGCCGCGCGAACCTGCGGGTCCGCGAGGAGTTCCTTGCCGGTGCCGCTCATGGTGACCTGGCCGTTGACCATCACATAGGCGCGGTCCGACAGCTTGAGCGCCGCGAAGGCATTCTGCTCGACGAGGAAGACGGTAAGCCCCTCTTCCTTGTTGAGCTTCTTGATCGCCTCGAAGATGCCCTTGACGATCAGCGGAGCGAGGCCGAGCGAGGGTTCGTCGAGGAGGAGGAGCTTCGGACGCGCCATCAGGGCGCGGCCGATGGAGAGCATCTGCTGCTCGCCACCCGAAAGCGTGCCGCCGCGCTGGTGCTGGCGTTCCTTGAGGCGCGGGAAGAGCGTGAAGATCTTCTCGACGTCCTCGTTGAAGTATTTGAGGTTGTCGAGCCCGGCGCCCATCTGCAGGTTTTCGAAGACCGTCATGCGCGGGAAGATGCGGCGACCTTCCGGCGACTGGGCGATGCGGCGGCGCGCGATCAGGTGCGTCGGCATCCGCGTGATGTCGGTGCCGTCGAAGACGACCTGACCGGAACGCGCCTGTGGGCTACCGCAGATCGTCATCATCAGCGTCGACTTGCCGGCGCCGTTGGCGCCGATCAGCGACACGATCTCACCCTGATGAACCTCGACGCTCACCCCGCCGAGCGCACGGATGTTGCCGTAGTAGGTCTCGACGTCTTTTACCTTGAGAAGCGGTTCAGTGGACATCAGTTCTGCCCTCCCGATACGGCTTCGACCTCAGAAATCGCTTCATCCAACTCTTCATCCTCGACACCCAGATAGGCCGCGATGACCTTCGGGTCGTTCTTCACGTGATCCGGCGTGCCGTCCGAGATCTTCTGGCCGTATTCGAGCACCACGATGTGGTCGGAAATCTCCATGACCACCGACATGTCGTGCTCGATCAGCAGGATCGACGTCCCGGTATCGCCCCGGATGCTGTGAAGAAGGGTATTGAGCGCCGCCGATTCACGAGGGTTGAGGCCGGCGGCGGGCTCGTCGAGGCAGAGAAGTTCGGGCTCGGTGCACATGGCACGCGCGATCTCGAGACGCCGCTGGGCGCCGTAGGGCAGATCGCCCGCCGGATCGTCGGCGCGATCGATGAGATCGGCCTTTTCGAGCCAGTGTGCCGCCTTCTCGACCGATTCCTTGGCTGCCCGCTTGTAGGCCGGCAGGCCGAGCAGGCCGAGAACGGTATAGCCCGACGCCCGCATCAGGGCGTTGTGCTGCGCGACCAGCAGGTTTTCGAGAACCGTCAGCCCCGAGAAGAGGCGGATGTTCTGGAAGGTACGCGCCACCTTGGCGCGCTTGGTAATCTCGAAGTCCGGCAAGCGCTCGAGCAGGTACTGTTTGCCCGAACGTTGGGTGAGCGTGAGCATCCCCATCGTCGGCTTGTAGAAGCCGGTGATGCAGTTGAACACGGTCGTCTTGCCGGCGCCGTTCGGTCCGATGAGGGCGGTGATATCGCCCCGCCGCACATCGAAGGAGAGGTCGTTGATGGCCATCAGTCCGCCGAATTTCATCGACAGATGTTCCACCTTCAGGATGTTGTCATTCGTCATGTGTTCGGTTCCGGAGGTCATCAGCCGTGACCTTCCTTGGTAAAGCTTCCGGATACCGCCTTGCGCTCCTTGAGGAAGGCGGTGGGTTCACGCGAGCCCACGAAGCCGCGGGGCTTGAAGAGCATAACGATGATCATCGCAAGGCCGAAGAGCAGCATGCGATAGAGCTCGGGCGTGAAGTCCGGTCCGAAGACGTGCTTCAGGAACTCCATCTCGCGCAGCAGTTCGGTGCCGCCGACCATGACGATCGCGGCGACCGCGATGCCCGTCAGCGACCCCATGCCGCCGAGAACGACGATTGCCAGGATCACGGCGGATTCCAGGAACACGAAGGATTCCGGAGAGACGAAGCCCTGGCGGGCGGCGAAGAAGGAGCCGGCGAAGCCGCCGAACATCGCACCGATGGCAAAGGCCGTCAGCTTCGTCGTCACCGTGTTGATGCCGAGCGAACGGCAAGCGGTCTCGTCTTCGCGCAGCGCTTCCCAGGCCCGACCGATCGGCATGCGGCGCAGGCGGATGGTCACATAGGCCGTCAGCAGGCAGAGCGCGAGGATCAGGTAGAAGAGGAAGACCTTGTAGTAGGCCGAGGACATCGGCAGACCGAAGAGCTTGGCGAAGCCGTCGGGCGAGGCGTCGAACTTGATGCCGAACAGCGTCGCCTTCGGAATGCCGGAGACGCCGAACGTACCCCTGGTGACGTCCGTCCAGTTGATCAGCACCAGACGGATGATCTCACCGAAGGCGAGCGTCACGATCGCCAGGTAGTCGCCGCGAAGCCGGAGGACCGGGAAGCCGAGCATGATGCCCCAGAAGGCGGCAAGGATGCCCGAGATCGGCAGCAGGACCCAGAAGGAGAGCCCGAACTGCTGCGACAGCAGCGCGTAGGAATAGGCGCCGACCGCGTAGAAGGCGACATAGCCGAGGTCGAGCAGGCCGGCGAGACCCACGACAATGTTGAGGCCCCAGGCAAGCATCACGTAGATGAGGATCTGGATGCCGAAGTTGTCGACGAACTTCAGCGAACCCTGGACACCGTAGACGGCCATGATGACCGGCGGGTAGAGAACCAGCGCCAGCAGCGCGATCTTCAGGAAGTGCCTGTGGAAGAAGCTCGCCTTGGCCTCGACCTCGTGAACCGGAACCTGGGACCGGCTCGACTTGCGCTCGGCAAGCCAGGGCGAGAGGAAGCCGACCATCACGAAGCGGCCGATTGCGGCAATCGCTACGAAGATGGCGAGCAGGCCCCAGCGCGGATACCAGATCAGCGTGTTGGAGATATCCTGGTCGGTCTTGATGCCGATGTAGAGGATGAACATGCCGAGCGCGAGCACGCCGGCGAAGACGCCTTCCCTGAAGGCCTTCGCGAGACGACCCGACTGGGCGTTGTTTTGCACGGTTGCAGTATTCGCCATCGGATCACACCTTCTCGACTTCAGGACGGCCCAGAATGCCGGTCGGCTTGAAGATTAGCACGAAGGCCAGGAGGCCGAAGGTCGCGACATCCTTGTAGGCGATCGTGAAGTAGGCCGACCAGAGCGACTCGATGAGACCGATCAGCAGTCCGCCGAGAACGGCGCCCGGAAGCGAGCCGATGCCGCCGAGAACCGCAGCCGTGAAGGCCTTGACGCCCGGCGTGAAGCCGTCGGCGAACGAGGCGACGCCGTAGTACATCAGGTACATGGTACCGGCGACGGCTGCGAGTGCAGCACCCATGACGAAGGTGATCGAAATGGTGCGGTCGACGTCGACGCCGAGGAGTGCCGCCATCTTGCGGTCCTGCTCGGTCGCTCTTTGCGCGCGGCCGAGCGGCGTCTTGTTGACGATGTACCAGAAGATCGACAGCAGCACCGCCGTGACGACGACGATGATGATCTGCTTCAGGGAAATGGTGACTGCGCCAAGATGATAGACGTCGCTGACGAGTGACGGAATTGGCTTGTTGCGCGGGCCCTGTGCGACCTGGATGAAGTTCGAGAGCACGATCGACATGCCGATTGCGGTGATGAGCGGCGCAAGCCGGAAGGAACCACGCAGCGGACGGTAGGCGACGCGTTCGATCACCCAGTTCCACAACCCGGTCATCAGCATTGCAACGACCAGCATCACCAGCAGCGCGAGCGCGACCGGAATGCCTGCGAAGAACGATGTCAGGATGAGAAAGACGATCAAGGCAGCGAAGCTGCCGAGCATGAAGATGTCACCATGGGCAAAGTTGATCATGCCGATGATGCCGTAGACCATGGTGTAGCCGATGGCCACGAGGCCATAGATAGACCCAAGAGTCAGCCCGTTTATGAGCTGCTGGACGAAATACTCCATATGTTATCCCCCAGACGCGGTCGTCAACGCGTCCCTTTTTAGTTTCCCCGTTCCGGGTTTTTTGGCGTTCGGGATTTGATAGCGTTTTCGGTGAAAATGTGAAGCGCAAAAGCTTCCATACGCACATTTTGTTGGTTTCCCCCACAGATTTGGCGATTTCCGCGGCAAATCACCCAAAAAAGCGACGTAAGTTGCTTCGGAAATAGCCATTGCCGGGAATCCCACCGAATTGCCGGGGAGAGGCTTGTCGCCATGCGGGCCTTCCTCGCCGGCGGCGACGGCCGTGCGGGGCACCCGGCCGACATCCGGAGTCGTCGTCGCCGATGAAAACGGCGACAGAAAACACCCGTCGGCTTTTCATCAATCTTGCCATAGCTTAACGGTGACGGCCAGCCGCTTTCTGACGGTCAGCCTTTCCCGGAGCGCGGCAATGAAGGAGGACGCGGGATGCAAATACTGGACACCTTCGAAAGAGCAGCGGTCAGTGCCGGGCGGGCGATCATGGAGGTTTTCGAGGCGG
>DATGWU010000500.1:0-3062 GCA_035299345.1 Rhizobium sp. | reverse complement strand
CAGCGTGCGCTCGTGCAGGCGCATCGCGGAAAACGCCGAAGGCGTCTCCTCGCCGGCATCGCTCTCCGGCGGCGGCACGAAATCCGGGATCGCCTTGTAGGCGCTGTAGGCATAGTCGACCAGGTTCAGGTTGTGCCGACTGACGAGCCCGAGCGCGTGGATGAAGCCCGCCAACACCCTTGCGGTGTAGGCGCCGCGGCTGAAGCCGAAGAGGAAAAGACGATCGTGCTCGCCGTCCTTCTTTCCGTCTCTGCCGCGCGGGGCGGCTTCGTAGTTCTCGACGATGAAGCGGTAGGCGTCCTTGACGTTCTGGTCGAGGCCCCAGCCGGTTCCCATGCCCCAGACTTCGACTGCATCACGATAGGGCTTCAACCAGGCGTTCACCGCACCGAAGGTGCCGACGCCCGGATCGTAGTAGACGATCTGGTCGGTGTTTCGTTTGAGCGCCCCGAAGAGGCGCAGGATGTTGGTCCTGTCCTCGGCAATCTCGTTCGACGTGCCGTCGAACAGGAGGACGATGTTCTTCGCCATGATGCACGCTCTCCGCCGTCAGGCGGGGAGCATAGCAGGTGGCGTGTCACACAACAATTTGCGGTTGATGGGTCGGGTTGCGGCTGGCACGCTCAACGATCAATGCGCGGAGTTGCTCTCGATTGCAGGCGCGCCGGCGTAGACGCGACGCGCGACGGCGGCGAGCAGCACGAGTGTCACCGCAGCGAGCGCGCAGGAGACGGCAAAGCCGAGGGCGAAGCTGCCGCGGGCGAGATCGAGCCAGGGGGCTGCCATGTCGCCGAGGCTTCGGGCGGCATCGACCGCGCCGGCGAGCGTCGAGCGGCTCGACTCGGCCATCGGCGGCGGCAGGGTATCGAGGTCGGCACCGTCCATTTCGAAGCGGTAGACGACGCTGCCGAGGCTCCCGAGCAGGGCGACGCCCAGTGCGCCGCCGAATTCCGCACTCGTTTCGGAGATCGCCGAGGCGGCGCCGGTGCGCTCGGGCGGGGCCGAGCCGACGATAAGCCCGGTTGTCGTCAGGATCACCGGCACGAAGCCGATGGCGATCAGGCCGCTTGCGCAGAGGACTCCGAAGAGGCTCTGGTCATAGGCGGCAACACCCATTGCGGCGGCACCGACCGCGTTGACCATGAGGCCGAGCAGCACCGTTCTCACCGAACCGAGCCGGTTGGTGATCCGGTAGGCCTGCAGTGACATGATCGTGAAGACGAGCCCCGGCAGACCGGACCAGAGCGCAGCCTCGAGCGGGGAAAGGCCGAGGACGAGCTGCAGGTACTGGTTCTGGAACAGGAATATGCCGAAGACGAAGAAGACGCCGGCGAGATTGACGAGCAGCGACGCCGTGAATGCCGGAATCCTGAAGAGGGCGAGGTCGATCAGCGGATCGGCGAGCCGCTGCTGCCGCCGTATGAACAGCGCCCCGACGGCGAGCCCGATCGCGATCGGCAGGAGATGGATGCCCGTCATTCCCTCCGTCGCGACCTTCTTGAAGCCGTAGATGACCGGAAGCACGGTTGCGAGCGACAGGGCGACGCTCGGCAGGTCGATCCGGCCGGCGCCGCCGCTGCGATATTCCGGCAGCAGGAAGGGCGCCGCGGCGACGAGCACCAGCATCACCGGCACGTTGATCAGGAACACCGAGCCCCAGTGGAAGGATTGCAGCAGGACGCCGCCGATCAGCGGGCCGATCAGTCCGCCAAGCGCGAAGGCGGTGCCCCAGACGCCGATCGCGCGGTTGCGTTCGCCTTCGTCGGCAAAGAGATTGACGACGAGGGAAAGCGTCGACGGCGCGATGGTGGCGCCTGCGACGCCGAGGCAGGCGCGCGCGACGATCAGCATCGGCGCGCTGGTCGAAAAGGCGGCGAAGATCGAGGCCGCACCGAAGGCGGAGGCGCCGAGCAGGAGCACCTTGCGCCGGCCGATGCGGTCGCCGAGTGTGCCCATGGTCACGAGGAAGCCCGCCACCATGAAGCCGTAGATGTCGTTGATCCACAGCAGTTCGGCCGCCGTGGGATCGAGATCGGTGACGATTGCCGGCATGGCGAGGAAGAGCACCGAAAGGTCCATGGAATAGATCAGGCAGGCGATCGACAGGATCGCCAGCCCAACCCATTCGCGGCGGCCGGCCTTGCCGGCCGGCGTGTCAAGCGGCGTGTGCATGGAACGCTCCTTCTGGAAGAACCGCAACCATGCGGCAAATCCCACTAATGGACAAATGTCAAATTTTGATGGGACGGCGCCGGATGCCGGTAACGGACGGCGGAGAAGGAACGCCTTCGATGGCGCAGCGGCGACCGTCAGCGACCGGCCGCGCGTGCCGTGCGCTGCACGTAGGCGTCGAGCTTGGCGAGCGTCTGGTTGCCGCCCTCGACGGCTCCGAACTCCAGGGTCGCATCGCGGGCTTCCTTCGTCGCGAAGACGAGGATCAGCGAGACACGGGTCTTTCCGCCTTCGTCTTCGAACGTGATGATGCCGTTGAAGTGGGCCGCTTCCCCGAGTTCGGCGCCGTGCTCGTAGGCGAGGCGCGAGGGCGGGGAGATTTCCGTGTACCGGATCCAGTTCGGCCATACCTTTCCGTCAGGGCCGTACATCGTGTAGTGCCAGAGCCCGCCGACGGCGAACTCCATCGCATGCGTCTCGTTGGTGAAGCCGTTCGGTCCCCACCAGGCATCCAGATGCCGGGCATCGGAAAAGGCTTCGAAGACCAGTTCGCGCGGCGCGCTGACGACGCGTTCCACACGCAGGATTTTTGCAGGATCGAGGACGTCGGACATCTCAGTGAACTCCCTTGCCGCCACGGAGGACGGCTTCCAGCCGATCGAAATTCTGCTCGTTGGCCGCGTGGAGAAACCGTTCCAGTTCCAGGTTTTCCTCCGTCCGGTCGAACAGCATCCGCCAGGTCAGGCGGGCGCCGCCGTCGTCTTCATCGGTGAAGGTCATTTCCAGCGAAAAGGCATGCACCGGCTCGTGGTGGAAGGCGCGGATGCTCCTTCCGTGGGATACATCCTCGAAGGTCCAGCGATTTTGGAAGTCGGTGCCGTTCGAGGCGG
>DATGWU010000499.1:0-2119 GCA_035299345.1 Rhizobium sp. | reverse complement strand
TGAAGGGACAATGCCGGTGTTTCCAACCGCCGCGAAGTCCCTTCATGACGTCGATCAAGCCCTCTGCCGGACACCCACCCGACGCGCGAATTCATCCTTTGAGATCGGCCGTGTCGCGAACCATCGCCTTCATGTCGGTCCCCGCCGGCAACCCCGCGCTGTTGAAGGAACAGTACCGCGCCTTCGCCCGCCAGATGCCGATGATGTACTTCATCCTGATGACGAGCACCTGGGCGGTCGCCGCGACCCACATGGCGACGGCCCCCCTCTGGCTGACCATCGGGCTCCCTTCCCTCTTCACGGCGGCGAGCCTTGCCCGCATCCTGCACTGGTGGAGATCGCGCAATATCGAACCGACGCCAGAGGCGGCACTCCATGCGCTCCGGCGCACCAACCGGCTCGCCTTCGTCATCGCGGCCGTCTTCGCCGGCTGGTCCTACATGCTCTTTCCCTATGGCGACGCCTACGCGCAATCGCACCTCGCCTTCTACATGTCGATCACCGTCATCAGCTGCATTTTCTGCCTGATGTTCCTGCGCTCGGCGGCCATCACCGTGACGGCCATCGTCAATGGCACCTTCATCCCTTTCTATGCGCTGACCGGCCAGCCGACCTTTATTGCCATTGCGGTCAACATCGCCCTCGTCAGCGCCGGCATGCTGGTGATCCTGATGGTCAACTACCGCAATTTCGCCGAGATGGTGGATGCGCAGGTCCGCACCGAGGCGCTGAGCAACGAGAACCTGCGGCTTGCCAACCTCGACAGCCTGACCGGCCTGCCGAACCGGCGCGCCTTCTTCGCCTACCTGCAGGCGGTCTGGGAAGCCGCGGACACCGCCCGGAGCCGCGTCGCCGTCGGCGTTCTCGATCTCGACGGCTTCAAGCCGGTCAACGACATCTACGGCCACTCGACCGGCGACAAGCTCCTCATCGAGGTCGGTGGTCGTCTGGAAAATCTCGGGACCGACGAAACCCGCTTCTTCCGTCTCGGCGGCGACGAGTTCGCCTTCGTGACCACGGATCTGTGCAAGACCGACGTGCTCGTCTCGTTCGGCGCGGACATCTGCCGCGCCCTGCAGGAGCCCTTCGCGCTGCCCGCCGCCACGGTACAGATCTCCGCCTCCGTCGGCGCCGCCGTCCATCCGGACTCGGCGTCGTCACCGGAGATGCTGTTCGACCATGCCGATTATGCGCTCTATCACGGGAAACGGACGCGCCGCGGCACCTGCACGCTGTTCTCGAACGCGATGGACGCGCAGATCCGCCGCGAGGCGCTGATCGAGCAGGTCCTGAAGCAGACCGACATGGACAAGGAACTCACCGTCGTTTTCCAGCCGATCGTCGACAGCTCGAGCGGAAGGACCATCGGCTTCGAGGCGCTCGCCCGCTGGGAGAGCCCGGTTCTCGGCCGCGTTCCGCCCGGTGAATTCGTGCCGGTCGCCGAGCGGGGCGGCTTCATTGGCAGGCTCACGCGTACCCTGTTGCGGAAGGCGGTGACGGCTGCGGAGCGCTGGCCCGACGGCATGCGGCTCTCGTTCAATCTATCGGCACACGACCTCAATACCGAAGAGAGTGTGCTCACGATCGCGGCCATTCTCGGCCGCAGCAGTTTCGACAGCCGCCGCATCGATTTCGAGATCACCGAAACGGCCTTCGCCCACGATTTCGAGCAGGTCCGCCGCTCGATCGAAATGCTGCGGGCGATGGGCTGCGGTATTTCGCTCGACGACTTCGGCACCGGCTACTCGAGCCTGACGCGGCTGCACGCGCTGCCGCTGACCAAGATCAAGATCGACCGCAGCTTTGTGAAGGACCTGCACAAGAATCCGGCAAGCCTCAAGATCGTCAAATCGCTTCTGGCGCTCAGCCGCGACATGCACCTCGACTGCGTGGTCGAGGGCGTGGAGACGCAGGAGGAGATGGACGCCCTGACGGGTCTGGGCGCCGTGCTGATCCAGGGCTATTTCTATTCGCCGCCGGTGGCGGGACACGAACTCGGCAGCTATCTCGACGCCGCCGGAACGAGCGCCGCGCCGGCCGGATGACGGCCGACAGCGGCGGGCACCCGTGCGGGATCAGCGCTTGTAGGCGCCGAGGCCCGGCCGGTAGGTCTTGTCGT
>DATGWU010000498.1:0-10279 GCA_035299345.1 Rhizobium sp. | reverse complement strand
GGCTGTCGGATGTCGTCGTTCCGCACTTCGACCTCGGCTATTTGCCGCCGCTGCTCGCCGCCGCCGACCTCATCGAGGGAGAGGTCGACGAAAGCAAGGCGCGGCCGCTCGTCGAGAACCTGGTTTCGGAAAAGAGCGCTTCCCTGGAGGCGCTGACCATTCCCTTCAACATCGGCGACGGCGTCGTGCGGGCGCAGAATGTCGTCGCGGGCAATGCACTCGCGAAGCTCGGCGGCGACGCGAAGATCGACCTGCGGAGCGGCGAGACGGAAGCCGTCCTCACCGTTTCCCCGGAGGTGGGGACGGACGCTCTCGCCGGGGCCGCTCCCGACATCCGCATCCGGCTCTCCGGACGCCTGCCGGCGCCGGAGCGCTCGCTCGATGTCACGGACGTGACCAACTATCTTTCAATGCGGGCCTTCGAGCGGGAGCGTCGCCGCGTGGAGACGCTGCAGTCCAACGTGCTCGAGAAGCAGCGGCTGAGGCGTGAGGTGGTGCTCTACAAGTTCCGGGCGGTGGAACGCGAGAAGGCCGAGGCGGCGGAACGGGTCCGGCTGGAGGAAGAAGCCCGCAGGCAGGCGGAGGCCGACGCCCTGGCCCGCAAGGCGGCGGAGGAAGAGGCCGCGCGCCGTGCAGCCGAAGAGGAGGCTGCGCGGCAGCGGGCGGCCGAGCAGGGTGAGCAGACGACGCAATCGCCCGCAGGAAAGGCCGCTCCTCCCGCGGACGGGACGGCGCCTTCCGGTCCGACGACCGGCGGGACGCCACCGGTGAATTTGCAGTTCGAGGATCTGCCGGGCGTGAACTGACCGGTATCAATGATCCCGACCGTGCGAGGGGGTACTGGAAGAAAGTGGACGGTGCGCGGGGCGAACAGCGTCCCGGGGTGTTCAGGACAGGGGGCATGACATGCGCATACTTCGATATCTCGTTCAGGCGTTCTCCATGTTGCCGCTTCTTCTCGCGATGGAAGCCCGCGCGGAGGAGCGGTATGTCACCTTCGCCGAGAATCGCGGCTGGACGATCAATTACGACCGCCAGGAGAACAACTGCATCGCTGCGCCGAAGACGTCTGACGGGCTCTATTTCATCCGACCGTCGAGCCGTGAAATCGTCGTCATGATCGCCGGGCCGAAATTCGCCTGGGTGACCGACGAGAAGGACTACAAGGTCGAGATCCGCACCGACCGGCAGCGCTGGGACGGCACGATGCGCGCCGATACCGACGAGGGCTTCGGAGGCCTCTATGTCTCGGACCCGAGCGAGAGCTTCATGTCGGCACTGAGGGGCGCATCGCGGCTCAGCCTTCGGGTGGACAACGTCAATTACGGCCCCTATTCGCTCAGCGGGTCGAGCGACACGCTGAAACAGATACTCGGCTGCGCGCAGGCGGTGGAGCGCGGCGAGTTCAAACCCGCCGAACCCGATTATATCGGCATGAACAATCTCGTCCCGTGGAAGGCGGAGGACTTCGGAAAGAGCTACACGTCGGAAGGATGGACGCTGACGCTCAAGGGCCAGGACAATGTCGACGGCACGGCGACCGCCTATCTCGAAGTCTCCCGTGAGGGGAAGGGGTCCGCGACCATCAAGGCCGAGAGCGTTCCCGAGGGACGGGGCTTCGGCAAGCTCGGCATCTACAAGTTCGACTGGTCCGATCCGGCGGTCCTCTTCACCTCCTATACGGGCGGTGCCCATTGCTGCATCGAGGCGCGCGTGGCGCTCTCGACGGATGACGGCATCAATATCATTGACCTCGGCCAGTTCGATGGCGACGTGGTCCATCCGGTCGATCTCGACGGCGACGGCGTCTATGAATTCGAGCTTGCCGACCAGCGCTTCCTCTACGCCTTCGCGCCTTATGCCGGCTCGGTGCCGCCGGTGCAGGTGCAGGCGTTGCGCGACGGCAAGTTCATCGACGTGACCAAGGAGGCGGCTTACCGGCCGGTGATCGAGCGGGCGCTGCTGCGGACGATGAAGCTTTGCGGTGAGGAACAGTATCCCGGTGCATGTGCCGGCGCGCTCGCCAACGCCGCTCTTCTCGGCCTCTACAACAGTGCCTTCGAGTTCATGGTCTTCGACGAGATCAACGCGAAGCTCGAGGACAGTTATCTCAAGTGCTCCGATTCCGCCGCCTGCCGGGGGCGGGGGGACTTCAAGGATTTCCAGGAAGCGGTCGCCTTCCGGCTCAAGGACTGGGGCTACGACACCGAGCCGGCGATCAGCGATCCGGCAGCGGCATTCTTTGGCGAGCTCGCCAAAACGAAGACGGGGTATAGCGCGCCCGGCGACACGACGGAGGGCGGTTGCGCCATGGGACCGACGCGCTTTGAGGAGATGCGGGCGAAGGGCATCGTCGCCGTCAGCGGCTACGAATACGGCTGCCATATCGGCCGGGCCGACGTGCTGCACGACGGCGTGGTCACCGAGGCGCTGTGCACCGGCGAGGGCGAATACTGGCTCGACCGTCAGATCTTCGAGAAGGACGGGACCGACCTCTGGCAGCATTCGGTGAGCCGCATGGAGGCGGGGCTGAAGCCGGTCAAGGCCGCGCCCTGTCCGGCGAAGCCGTGAGTGAAAAGGCGGCCTGGCTTTCCTATTCTTCCCGGAGATGCCGGCCGCTCTTCAGCCAGTCGAGCACGTAGAGCCTGAGGGCGGAGGAGAGATTGCTGTCCGGCGGACGCTTGTCGTCGATTTCGGCGACGAGGGCGGCAAGCGGCAGGGTGCGCTCTGCTGCGATGATCTTCAACTCGTCCCAGAAGGCATCCTCGAGGGAAAAGCTCGTGCGGTGGCCGTGAAGGGTCGCCGAGCGCTTGCGAATCGCAGCCATTGCCAAACTGATTCAAGTCCCTGAGAAAGTGAGTCCCGAACTGCCCGTAAGATATTGAGGCTGAATCTCTATCAGGATTTGCTGTCGTCCGGCACCGGGCGTTCTAGCTTGCCCTGATCGAGCGTTTTTTCGGCCTTTTCCCGGACCGCGCGCGTCAGTTCCTTTTCCGCCCTGGTGCGTCCGAAGAGGACACGGTTCTGCTCGGCGGTCTTGTCCTTCTCGGCGCGCGCCTTTGCCTTCTTGAACTGGCGGAGGTTGACGACGTCTGCAGCCATGACTGGGGCTCCGGCAAGGCGGAAGGGCGGGACGCTCCCGCCCGTGTGCACCTGCTAATGCTTCTTGCGGAAGGCGTCGAGGGAGACGACCGAAGCCGGCTTCTTGTCCTCTTCGCCGTCCTTGGCGGCGACCGGCTCCTGCAATTCCTCGGCGGCGGCCAGCGGATAGGCGGTGATCTCGGCGCTTTCCTCGTCCTCGTCGGCCAGCGGAACGTCGAATTCCAGCTCGAAGTTGACGGACGGATCGTAGAAGCCGCGGATCGAGTTGAAGGGAATGACGAGCTTTTCCGGCGTGTCGGAGAAGGAAAGGCCGATCTCGAACTGGGTCTCGGTGACCTTCAGATCCCAGAACTGGTGCTGGACGACGATGGTCATCTGCTCGGCATATTTCGCCTTCAGGTGCTGGGAAATCCTGACACCCGGCGCACCGGTCAGGAAGGTGATGAAGAAGTGATGATCACCCGGCAGGCGGCCGGTCGCCGCCACTTCCGTCAAAACCTTTCGAATGACACCGCGCAGCGCGTCCTGAGCCAGAATGTCGTAGCGAATATGGTCCTGCCCCATGTGATCCTGTCTTTCTTCTGTGACGTCTTTTCCAAGGCTATATGCCATGGCACCGGATGCGGGGAAAGCCCCGGTTGGCGAGTCTTACGGAAGCATAATACATGAATTGTCATCAAGGGAGTAGGTGAAGGCTTCTGTTGCCAGGTGCCTTCGAACCCCGCCTTCAGGTGCTAACCAGAAGGGCTTTAGTGTGGGTTTCCCGCACCGCCATTAGGCAGCGAGAGCATAACCCTGAGCGTTGTTGTCGTTTGCAACTACTCTTGTGACCCGATAACGGCGGTATCATGCCGAGCAAAAGTTCGATCTTTACGCCCTTGTCGATCCTATTTCGCCCCCATCAAAAGCCGGTCCGGAAAAGCTCCGTCACCGACCGGTTTTTGGTGGAGGCGCCGGGTACCGCCCCCGGGTCCAATAGGTTTATTACACCGACCGTTTATTGCCATAGCCGGCCCGAGAGCCGGCACTCCCCATATAGGTCGTTCCGGGGCGGATGAAAAGGGTGGGAGGCTGCCGTTTTTTCAGTCGCGGCTTGCGGAGGGGGAAAAGGCGGCCGGACAGGGGCCGCGCGCGGAGGACGAGGGGTGGCGCCTCCGCGGGCGTTCTCCTGCGGATGCAGGGGCGACCTTTGCCGCCCCTGCCGCTGCCTGCACTGCGGAGAGCCGCGTGGCGTCGTGCTCCTCAGGCCTGCACGTTGACGATGAAGAACACCGTCATGTCGCCGTTGACGCTGTAGGTCACCGTGTAGGTGTGCCCCTGAAAGGCGATCTTGGCGGTGCCGCCTTTCGGATTGATATTTTCCTTGTTGTTGTCGACCCATATCTGCACGGCGCCGGCAAAGGCTATCGGATCGAGACCAAGGTTCTGAACGGCGCTCAGGCCGGATGGTTCGTATTCCACTCTCATCTCAACACCTCTCGTTTCGCTTGCTTCAAAGCCCACGCCGAGGCTGAGAGTAAGGATGATTTACATCTTTGATTGTGTCAACACGAAATGCATCCAAGAGTGGAGCTCGGCGACTCAGTCGTGCAAGCGCCGCATCGCGGCGAGCGTGCCGTCGGCCAGTCGGCCGAAGAGGATGCCGCGGGCCAGTTCGAAGGTGACGATCACGGTTCCGTCCCTGTCGAGCAGCGAAAGGCCTCGGGGGACGGGCCTCCAGGCTCGCAGGGCAGCGAGCGCTCCCTTGCAGGCGGTGGGGCGGGCGACGAGCCGGCCGTCGATGCTCTCGTCTTGCAATTCGACCGTACAGCCGCCCGTGTTGCCGGACCGGATGACCCATCGGCCGATGAATTGCCCGGAGGCGGGGCCGGCATCGCCGGCCTGAGCGGTGAACAGCACGGCAATCGTGGCCAGAAGGATCGTGGCGGCGCGGAAGGCGAACCTAGACATCGGTTCATCAGGGGGCATCGGCTTCTCGTCCTTTCCGCGGGTTCGGATCTTCTGCCGAATCCGCGAAGTATTCGCCATCCTTTTCGCGGTCTTTCCAAGAAAAGGCCCGAAAAAGGCCAGTGACACTCCACCGTAATGCGGGCGCTTGCGTAAGTCACACGGGAGAAGGCAAGCGTTTGCCGGGTGCGTCAACGGAACTTGTTGACGGTTTTCTCTCCCGGTAGCATGCTCTACGCGCAATGGATGTAAAACAACGCGGCGAGTATCGGCGGAGACAGGGACATGACGGACTATCTCAAAGACGTGAAGCACTATGACGCGGGTGCCGACGAGGCGGTGGTCAACAAGATCGTACGCCACCTCGGAATTGCCTTGCACAATCGGGATTCGTCGCTCGTGGCTGTGTCCGATCCGGACGAACTCGCCCGCGTCAAGGAAAAATGGTGCAGCAAGAAGCTCGGTGTGACCGGTCCGGCGGCAGACAAGGCGGTCGATACCGTCTGTACCATCATGGCGAAGGACAACAGCAAGTCGCGCGTAACCTTTTACTACCTGGTTGCCAAGGAGCTCGGCAAACTCGACGATCTCTGACGCGAGCTTGGATAACCTGCCGGACCGGCTTGGTTCGGAGGGCAGCGGGCGCTAATGTTGCCGTCGAACAGGAATCGGCGGCAATACCATGAAGCAATATCTCGACCTTCTGAGCCATGTCCTGGAACACGGCAGCGACCGGGGCGACCGCACCGGCACGGGCACGCGTTCCGTCTTCGGCCACCAGATGCGCTTCGACTTGTCGGACGGCTTTCCGGTCCTGACCACCAAGAAGCTGCACCTGCGTTCGATCATCCACGAGCTTCTGTGGTTCCTGCGCGGTGATACGAACATCGCCTACCTGCATGAGCACGGCGTGTCGATCTGGGACGAATGGGCCGACGAGAACGGTAATCTCGGCCCCGTCTACGGCGCGCAGTGGCGCTCATGGCCGGCGCCGGACGGGCGGCGGATCGACCAGATCGTCAACCTGGTCGAGGGCATCCGCAAAAATCCCTATTCACGCCGCCACATCGTCAGCGCCTGGAATCCGGCGGAAGTGGACGAGATGGCGCTGCCGCCGTGCCACTGCCTGTTCCAGTTCTACGTCGCCGACGGGCGGCTCTCCTGCCAGCTCTACCAGCGCTCGGCCGACATTTTTCTCGGCGTGCCCTTCAACATCGCCTCCTATGCCCTGCTGACCATGATGGTCGCGCAGGTGACGGGCCTCGAGCCCGGCGACTTCGTTCACACGCTCGGCGATGCGCATCTCTACGCGAACCATTTCGATCAGGCCAAGCTGCAGCTGACGCGCACGCCCAAGTCCTTGCCGCGAATGCGGATCGATCCTGAGGTAAAGGACATATTTTCCTTCAAGTTCGAGGACTTTACGCTTGAAGGCTACGAAGCCGATTCAACCATCAAGGCACCGATTGCGGTCTGACGTCCGCAACGGGGACAACATGTGCGGGAGGGTGGCATGAGCCCGATCAAGACCACGATCGTCGTTGCCGTAGCCGAGAATGGCGTCATCGGCCGCGAGGGCGACATGCCGTGGAGGCTCTCGACCGATTTGAAGAGGTTCAAGGCCCTGACGCTCGGCAAACCCCTCGTGATGGGGCGCAAGACGTTCGAATCCATCGGTCGACCGTTGCCCGGACGCCCGCATGTGATCGTCAGCCGGAGCGCCGGTTTCCGTCCCGAGGGGGTCGAGGTCGTGGAAACGCTCGATGCGGCGATGGCGCGCGCGCGAGCCATCGCTACGGCAACCGGTGCCGATGAAATCTGCGTCGTCGGCGGCGGCGAGATCTACCGGCAGGTGCTCCCCTTCATCGACGAGCTGCATGTGACCCATGTCGAGGCCGAGATCGAGGGTGACACCACCTTTCCGCCGATCGATCCCGCGCTTTTCGAGAAGGTCATGGAGACCTCCGTGCCGGCAGGCGAAAAGGATACGTACCCAACACGTTACGCAATCTATCGCCGGCGGGATGCGGCATAGTCGACTATTTTACCGTTCTTCCGAAGAAGTTCACGCCGTTCCGTTGAAAGCGGCTCGCGTGATACCTATAACGGTCCGAGGATCGACGCATCCATGCGGTGCGGGCGAGGCTGGGAGCATTTTCAACAGAAGAGGTCTTGATGCCCTGGAGCAATCAGAACGGCGGCGGCCCCTGGGGCGGCGGCGGCAATAATCAGGGTCCCTGGGGGCAGGGGCCGAACCGTCCACGTGGCGGCGGCAATACCCCACCCGATCTCGAGGAGCTCATTCGCCGGGGCCAGGACCGCTTGAAGAACATCGTTCCGGGCGGGTTCAACGGCGGGGTCATCTTCGCCCTTGTCGTCGTGCTCGCCGCTTTCTGGCTGATCCAGTCCATCTATACGGTGCAGCCGGACGAGCGCGGTGTCGAACTGCGCTTCGGCAAGCCGAAGGACGAAGTCTCGATGCCGGGCCTGCATTTCCATCTCTGGCCGCTCGAAACCGTCGAAATCGTCAAGGTGACGGAGCAGCAACAGAACATCGGTGCCAAGGCGTCCTCGACCTCGACCGCCGGCCTGATGCTCTCCGGCGACCAGAACATCGTCAACGTGCAGTTCTCGGTGCTCTTCACCGTTACCGACCCGAAGGCGTACCTGTTCAACCTTGAAAGCCCGCCGGAAACGCTGCAGCAGGTCGCCGAAAGCGCGATGCGCGAAGTGGTGGGCCGCCGTCCGGCGCAGGACATCTTCCGGGATGCGCGCCAGCAAATCGCCGCCGACGTGAAGAGCATCATCCAGGGGACGATGGACCATTACGGTGCCGGCATCGCAATCAACGCGGTCGCGATCGAGGACGCGGCACCGCCGCGCGAGGTCGCCGACGCCTTCGACGAGGTGCAGCGGGCCGAGCAGGACGAGGACCGTTTCGTCGAGGAAGCCAACAAATACGCCAACCAGAAGCTCGGTCAGGCGCGCGGCCAGGCGGCGCAGATGCGTGAAGAGGCGGCCGCCTACAAGGACCGCGTCGTCAAGGAGGCCGAAGGTGAGGCCCAGCGCTTCCTCTCGATCTACGAGCAGTACACGAAGGCGCCGGACGTCACCCGCAAGCGTCTCTATCTCGAAACCATGGAGCAGGTCCTGAAGAACTCGCAGAAGGTCATCATCGACGAGCAGGAGGGGGTCGTTCCCTACCTGCCGCTCAACGAACTTGGCCGCAAGCCGCAGGGGGGCAATTGATCATGTCCAATCGTCTGCCCTATTTCCTGATTGCCTTCGCAGCCCTGCTGCTTCTTGTCTATTCGTCGGTCTTCGTCGTCAACGAGCGCCAGCAGGCGATCGTCGTCCGCTTCGGCCAGATCCAGGCCGTGCACAAGGAGCCCGGCCTCTACTTCAAGCTGCCCTTCGCCTTCATGGATGCGGACCGGGTTCAGTATGTCGAGGATCTCGCCTTGCGCCTCGACCTGGACAACATCCGCGTGCAGGTCTCCGGCGGCAAGTTCTACGAGGTCGACGCCTTCGTGGTCTACAAGATCACCGACGCCCGTCGTTTCCGCGAAACCGTTTCCGGTGACCGCGAGTCCGCCGAGGCACGCCTGCGCACCCGTCTCGATGCGTCGCTGCGTCGTGTCTACGGCTTGCGCGGTTTCGAGGCAGCGCTCTCCGACGAGCGTTCGTCGATGATGCAGGAGGTCGCAGCCGCTCTCAAGGCCGACGCCGAATCGCTCGGACTCACCATCGAGGACGTGCGTATCCGCCGCACGGACCTGACGCAGGAAGTCTCCCAGCAGACGTTCGAGCGCATGAAGGCGGAACGTCTCGCCGAAGCCGAGCTCATCCGCGCCCGCGGTAACGAAGAGGGCCAGCGTCGCCGCGCGATCGCCGACCGCCAGGTCGTCGAGTTGCAGGCCGAGGCCCAGCGCGATTCGGAAATCCTGCGCGGTCAGGGCGATGCCGAGCGCAACCGCATCTTCGGCGAGGCCTATACCCGCGATTCCGCTTTCTTCGAGTTCTATCGCTCGATGCGGGCCTATACCGGCGCCTTCGAAACGCCGGAGGGAAGCAGCATGGTGCTTTCGCCGAAGTCGGAGTTCTTCCGCTTCTTCAACGGCTCGGACGGCCAGCCTCCGGCGCAGCCGCCACAGCCCGAACCGCAGGCCGGCAACTGACCGGGTCTGACGATGTCGGATCTGATCACCGGATTTGCATTCTTCCTGATCATCGAGGGGCTGGTGTACGCACTGGCCCCTCACTTTCTGGTGGCGATGGCGAAACTCCTGCCGGAGATACCCGAGCAACACCTGCGATTTTCCGGCCTTGCCGCGGTGGCACTCGGGGTGGCGATCGTCTGGCTGGTGCGCGGGTGAAAGCCATTCCTCCGGTCATCAATCCGCCTTATGGTTCGGGCACTAGACCGAATAGTTCGGGCCCTGGACCAACAATGACAAACGGGGAAACTTCATGACTGCGAACGCCTCCACGAGATCGAAGCGCCTGATGACGGGCCTTCTCGGCGTGGCCCTCGCCTTCGGGGCGACGATGGGGCCCGTGGGGATGGCGGAGGCGCAACCGACGGGACCGGAGTCGGTGGCAGACCTCGCGGAGGGGCTGATCGGAGCGGTGGTCAACATCGCCACCTCGCAGAACGTGAAAGAGGAAGAGCGCGGGCCGATGCCGCAGGTGCCCGAGGGCTCGCCCTTCCAGGAGTTCTTCGATGATTTCTACAAGAACCGCGAGGGCGGCGGCAATCAGAAGGTCAATTCGCTGGGCTCCGGTTTCGTCATCGATCCGAGCGGCTTCATCGTTACCAACAACCACGTGATCGAAAACGCCGACGACATCGAGGCAATCTTCTCGGACGGTTCCAAGCTCAAGGCCAAACTGGTCGGCACCGATCCCAAGACCGATCTGTCGGTGCTCAAGGTCGAACCGCCGAAGCCGCTGACGGCGGTGAAGTTCGGCGATTCCCGCAAGATGCGCATCGGCGACTGGGTGATGGCGATCGGCAATCCCTTCGGGCTCGGCGGATCGGTGTCGGTCGGCATCGTTTCGGCGCGCGGCCGCAACATCAATGCCGGCCCCTACGACAATTTCATCCAGACGGATGCGGCGATCAACAAGGGCAATTCCGGCGGGCCGCTCTTCAACATGGAAGGCGACGTGATCGGCGTGAACACCGCGATCATCTCGCCGACAGGCGGTTCGATCGGCATCGGCTTCT
>DATGWU010000497.1:0-15309 GCA_035299345.1 Rhizobium sp. | reverse complement strand
AAGCTGGGTCAGGCGAAGCACATCATTGCGGTGCTTCTTGATGTTTTTGCTGTCGATCTTCTCCCCGGCTTCGGCTCTCGCGGACAGATCGAGAAATGCCCGCGCTTTGAAGGGAATGAGGAGTGTTTCGTCGATGACGGTCACGCCCTCGATCGTTCGCTTCGCGGACTGCAACGCTTCATAATATCCATCGTCGAGCAGAATAGCCGAGAGGCTGATGATGTCTTCCTCAACCGGAATGGGGGTGAGTTCTGAATTTTCCGGAAGGTCGAGTGTGCCGGGCTTGCGCGAAAACAGCTCGATCATGAAGGGAAAGCCGTGGTCCGAAGGCTTGTGGAAGCGGTAGAATTCCTTATCGCCAGTGCTACGTTCGCGTGCCTGGCAGCCGCCAGATTCCAGAAATTCTTTGAAAGCTGTGCCGAAGGCGGCATCGACCACCTCAACGCAGAGCACCATGTCGATATCCTTGGTGGCCCTGAAATCGAGGCCAGCTTCATCGAACAGGAGGTCACAGGCCGCGCCACCGATGATAGCGTAGTGGTCCTCATAGCCTGCGAAGTATTTCCGAAATGTATCGATGCCGGTTACCAAGTCAGGTTCTCCAAAAGCCGATCCGCAGCCATGGCGACACGCTCGTCGCGATGACCCCGGAATTGTGCGTACAAGGACAGGACGTCCACCATGTGGGTGTCGGACAAGGCGGCCGGATCGTAGGACCATGTCTCGATGATGCAGTTGGCTTCGTCGCGGTCGGTTTCGGCCAGGTTCGCAGTTTGCGAAATCGCTTTCCAGTCGCTGGCGGCGACGGCGAAAGTGTCGATACGAGGGCTAGCCAGTTCCGTTAGGTGGGATAGTGCCGTTTCCCCGGCCAACTTAAGGTGCGCGCCGGAGGCGTCTCCGCGCACGAATTTCAGAGATCGAACCGGACTGCGCAGAAGTGGCGTGGCTTCCTCCAGGAGGTGTCGCCCTTCTGCCTTGAAGTGAATGCGTCTCTCTTTCCCGTGCCTGACGGTTTCAGCGAGGCCGGCGGCTTCCAGATCGTCGAATGCTCGGCCGATCGACATAGCCGAGTAATGTAGACGTTCAGCCAGGAGGGATGGCGTTGTCAGGTTCCGGTTGGGATGCAGGATGTGATGAAAAAGGACGGTTTGGGCGGCAGGGGACAGGTCGTTCGACTGCCGGTGGCGTGGGGCACGGAAATGCTCGCGAAGATCGATTGCCAGGTCGGGTATGTAGAGCTGGTTGCCGGGAACAATAAAGGGGACACCTTGACCGATGAGCCGCGACCGGTTGTGCGCACTGATAGTCATGGTGGCGAAAGCCACCTTCGCATTGGTGGCATGACCGACGATGTCGATGTGTTTGGCGATGTCGGCGGGAGTGCCCGTGTCTCCGAGCCTGGCGACGATGATGTAATGCCGACCTAGGATACGAGCTTCATAGAGGGTGTAGATTCGTCCGATAAAGGACGGCAAGCTGCGCGTGCCCTCGAACGGGCGAACGTCAATGCGCTCATGGAGCAGTTCTCCCAGATAGCGCTCCAGCGCTTCCGGAAACTGCGAATCGTTGATGCTGGCATCTCTTTTTAACATTGTCCCGCACGCTAACATTGATAGCGTTATTGTGCAATCTTAATGTTATGGGAAGACGCAGTTGCAAACGTCGAGTTTGGGCCGAGGTACGAGGGGTTCCCGTGTCGCAGTGCAAAAATACCCATAGTTCAGGCGGGGCGTGTAGGCGATTGTATGGACCTTGTCGTCCGGCAGCGGCCCAATATCGTCAGGCGAAAACAAGACGGAATTGCCGACAACGCTCGCCGTGTTGTAGGCGGTATTAAACGCCGCACAGTCGCGCAGACACGGCGCGGCATAGAAGACCTGACCCGGAAGCGTCCCTCCCAGTCAATCAGCAGCCGATGCTGGTCCGACACATCCCTGCGCATGAGCGCGATCCTGAAAAAGTCAAGCGTCAGACCAGGGCCCAAGCCATTGGCCATCTCAGAGGCTCTGGCGCGGGTCATCAACTCCGGTAGCTTGTACTGAGAAAATAGCGGAGCCGCGGGGAAGCCGATCTGGACGTCATAGCCCAGGATCGCCTCCTGCACGAGGGTGGGAAAGACCGGCGCGCCTGTGAGGGCCGTTGCCGAACCGCGGATCAGATTTTCCGTGAACGCGTAGCCAAAAGAAAACTCTGCATATCCAACCCTGGTAGCAGCCCAACCCGCCCCTTGACTTTGTCGCATTGCCGCCGCCCGGCTCTTATCCGCTATGCATAAAATTCTGGCCACGAACCCCCTTTATGACCAGTCAAATGAACAAAACTTGACTTCACCCCAAGCGCCATGAGACAATGTACAAAATTCTGGACGTGAAAAGCCCTCATGTCCACTCAAATGAACAAAACAGGTGTAGCTGTGCCGCGCCAGAGAAGCTATTCAAGAGTCACCCGCCAAGCCCTCGCCATGCTCGGCAAGCTGATCCGCGTCGGCCGCGCCGAGCGCGGCCTGACCGCGCAGGAACTGGCGGACCGCGCCGGCATCAGCCGCACGACCCTTTCCAGCATCGAAAAAGGCGCGCCGGGCCCCGAGATCGGCATCGTCTTCGAAGTCGCCTCCGTCGTCGGCGTGCGCCTGTTCGATTATGACGAGCGCACGCTCCAGCTGCACAATGCGCGCCTCGACGAAAAACTGACCCTGCTGCCCAAGAGCGTCCGCCACGCCGTGAAGAAGGTCGATGATGACTTCTAAGACGGATGCAACAGAAGCCTTTGTCTGGATGTGGCTGCCCGGAGCGACGGAACCGGTGGTGGCCGGCCGCCTCGACCAGGATGGCGACCGCCTGCTCTTTACCTACGGCGCAAGCTACCGGCGCCGCCAGAATGCTATTTCCATCTATGAGCCGGAACTGCCGCTTCAGGAGGGCGTTATCGCCCCCATCAACGGCCTGCCCATGGCAAGTTGCATTCGCGATGGCTTGCCCGACGCCTGGGGCCGCCGCGTCATTATCAACAGGCTGACGGGCAAGAAGCCCGACACTGCTGGCGTGCCGGAGATCAGCGAGCTGATCTTCCTGCTCCAATCGGGCTCCGACCGCATCGGCGCCCTCGATTTCCAGGCATCGGCCACAGAGTATATCCCTCGCCTGGCCACACAGGCATCGCTCGATGAACTCCTCGAAGCGGCCGAACTCATCGAAAAGGGTGACCCTCTTACTCCGGCGCTCGAACAAGCCCTCAATCACGCCAGCTCGATCGGCGGCGCGCGCCCCAAGGCGCTGATTGAAGACGACACGAAGAAGTTCATCGCCAAATTTTCGGCCGCCAACGACACCTACAGCGTCGTGAAAGCCGAATTCATCGCGATGAAGTTGGCAGCTGCTTGCAGACTCAACGCCGCGCCCGTGTCGATGACCCGTACCGCCCATAAGGATGTGCTGCTGATCGAGCGCTTCGACCGCAAGCACACAAGAGACGGCTGGACGCGCAAGGCCATGGTCTCGGCCCTGACCATGCTGGGCCTTGATGAAATGATGGCCCGCTATGCCTCATACGAAGACCTGGCCGAACTCATCCGCCACCGCTTCACTGATCCCAAGGACACGCTGAAGGAACTTTATGGGCGGATCTGCTTCAACGTGCTTTGCGGCAATACCGACGACCACGCGCGCAACCATGCCGCCTTCTGGGACGGCAAGATGCTCACGCTCACCCCCGCCTATGACATCTGTCCGCAAGTCCGCACAGGCAACGAAGCCACGCAGGCCATGCTGATCAAGGGCGCTGGGCGCGCCAGCACGCTCGCCACATTGATTTCCGCTGCGCCGGATTATCACCTAAAGGAAACCGATGCCGCTGCCCTGATCGAACACCAGGTCACGACCATCGCCAAGCGCTGGCAGGAGGTCTGCGACGAAGCAGATTTGAGCCCCGTCGAACGCAAACTGTTCGCCGGGCGCCAGTTTCTCAACAGCTATGCCCTCGAAGGCCTCGATGACCACAAGGCACTGCGGGACGCTTTCCAGACCGCGCGAAACACATTGATTGTCAGCGGAGGCGCCTGAAAATGACGGCGCCCACGCAGGTCAAAAGACGCGCATGGCCGGGAGCTCTTCTTCACGCCCTTGGCCACGCGTCATGGGCTGCCGAACAGATGGCGCAAGGGATCGAGTCTATTGGCGGTCGCCAGCAGCCTCCCTTTTCTTCCTGGGCAGGGCCTGCCCAGATCACCAGCACACTGGGGTTCACCACGATAGAAGTCCTCCTTGGCGGGGGCAGGTCGCAAAGCTCGCCGGAGTCCCCACGGTTGAACAAGAGCCCAATCGCGGTAACCGCCACCTTAATGCGATCCGGCGGCGTTGATTCAAAGTGAAACAACCGTAAAGAGAGCCGCGTTGACAGGCGGTTGCGTGCGGATAGCGAGAGCGTTATAAGGTGTTTGGCATTTACCTTATAACGGGGCCGATAAATGGCAGCGAAGCAAATCGACCTGGTGTACCGCACTGCGTTCGCGGAACTCGCGCAGCGGACCTTTGACGCCCAATTCGAGGCGGACTTCCCGTTGGACGGCTGGTTCGTCACCGTCAAAGTCAAAGACCGCGATTACTGGTATTTCGAATACCCGACCGAAGAAGGCGATAGACGGCGCTATGTCGGTCCGGAATCCGACGAAGAGATCACGGCGAGGGTGAAGCGCCACAAGGAAATCAAGGACGACATCCGGGAGCGGCGCAAGCTCGTCAACATGCTCATTCGCAGCGGTGGCATGTCTGGTCCTGATCGGTTCGCGGGCGAGGTAACGAAAGCCCTTGCAGACGCTGGCCTCTTCCGTCTCCGTGCGGTCCTGATCGGCTCCGTGGCCTTTAGCTGCTATTCTGGCCTGCTTGGTGTCCGGCTCCCCAACACCGTGATCCAGACAGGCGACGCGGACTTCGCGCAGGATTTCGCGATCTCGGCCGGGGTCGAGGACAGCCTTCCGCCGATCCTCGAAGTCCTGCAATCGGTCGATGAGACCTTCCGTGCGGTCTCGCATCAGGCCGACAAGGCAAAGGTCGTCGCTTTCACGAATTCGGTGAACTACCGCGTCGAGTTCCTGACGGGCAACCGGGGATCGGACGAATACACTGGAAAGCCCTCGCCCATGCCTGCCCTTGGCGGCGCGTCCGCCGAAAACCTGCGGTTCCTCGATTATCTGATCTACGAGCCTGTCAGGACCGTGCTGCTGCATCGGGAGGGCGTGAGCGTGAACGTCCCCGCTCCCGAACGGTATGCCGTCCACAAGCTCATCGTGTCGTCCAGGTGGCGCACAGACGCCCTCGGGCGCGCGAAGCGGGACAAGGACCTTCGGCAAGCCTCGTTGCTCTGTGAGGCACTACAGGAGACGAAACAGGGCTATGCGCTGGCCGATGCCTACCGGGAGGCATGGGATCGCGGGCCATCGTGGCAGGAAGGGATCGCAGCAGGCCTAGTCATGATGCCCGACAACGGCACGGCAGCGTTGGCGGGAGCCCTCGGGGTGAAGCCCGAAGAACTCGGCAAGGTGTAGGGACATGTCTAGGGACATCACACAAGAGGAAGCGGCCGAAATCCTCGGGATCGATCTGGTGCTGTTGGAACGCCGGGTTAGGGCTGGTCGTCTCCCGCCCCGAGAGATCAGCGGCAAGATCACATTCAACCGTGGGGACGTGATGGCTCTGAAAGAGATCGAGGATAAGCGCCACGCCCTGATGATCGAGAGCCGGAAAACTCTAATTCTCGGCGGTCCAAGGTTTGGTCCCAGAGCACCAGGGCCTTGCGCGGCGCCCGCGGGCGGAGACGCAGCGCGGGTCATGCCCGCGGCAGACCCGGCCGACCTTTCGGCGCCGATCGCCGGGACGCTGCAGGCCTGGGAGGTCGCCGACGGCGACACGGTGGAAAAGGGTGACCTCATCGCCGTGAAGGAGGCAATGAAGATGGTGGCGCAGGTGACGGCAACCCGCAGCGGCATCTTCCGGCTTTTCGCGGGAACCGGCAGCTATCTCGAGGCCGGCGCCCCCCTCGGCCGTTATGAGGAGTAGAAGGCCGGCGGAGTTCCGACTCAACCTTTCCGGCTGAAAAGCCCGAACCCCTGTCCCTCTAATTGCTCCCCTCGGAGAACCGTTCGGAAATCGATTGGCCGGAACTCATCGACGGTAGCAGGGATCGGCGCTCCGTCGGACTCGACAAACGCATAGTGCAGGTAGGCGCCGAGGTTCACTTCGCGGCGGCCGGCACGATAGCGGGCGTTCTCATCCTCTGGGATCGGAAGATCGGAGTTGTCCGGCCGGACGAAACCGAGAACGGCGACCGGCGAGGTGAACGGTCCCTTCGCCGTGGCGATCGCACTCGACACGCGATCAGCCTTCCGTTCCCCGGATAGGAGCGCAATGACCGTGCAGGCATCGACAGATGTCAGAATTCTTCCCGCATGTCGTCAACGGTCTCGCGATGCAGTGGCTGCCCCTTCTTCGAGCGCTTGGTGACATCCCGCTTGCGAGGGCGGGTGGCAGTCTTCAGCGTCGTCTCGGCGCGCGGCGCTCAATCGCCTAGGACGCGCCGCTTTCCCAGTTCCTCAACGATAATGGAGGTCAGCGCTAATCTCAAAGACGCTTGTTTCTTTGTGCGAGAGTTCTGAAGCATGAAATGCAGGAGATGGCGTCCGAATGCTTTAGAGCACGGACCTCGGTCATTTAACTGATTTCTCACCTTGAACGTCAGAAAAAAGAGGCATATTATCTGACACATGAAAGACCCGGTTATCTCTGTTTCCGACCAAATCATGAGACGCGCCCGAGGACACGGACGCGGTGGGGTTTTCACGCCCAGTGATTTTCTGGACATCGCGGGGCGGGCGGCTGTTGATCAGGCGCTCTCGCGTCTGGCCAAAAGTGGCAAGCTCCGACGTTTGGCTCGAGGTTTGTACGATTTCCCAAAGGTTCACCCGCAGCTTGGCCCTCTGGCCCCTGCTCCTGACAATGTAGCGCGTGCATTGGCACGGGAAACCGGATCCCGTATTCAGATCGCCGGCGCGCGCGCAGCGAATGCGCTCGGCCTTTCTACCCATGTTCCAGCAAAGAGCACCTATCTGACTGATGGCCCGTCCCGTCGCGTTGTTCTGGGAAAGCGTGTAATCGATCTACGTCACGCATCACCCAAACATCTGGTCGCTCCAGGAAGCGCGGCCGGCACGGTCGTCCAGGCTCTTCGTCACCTAGGGGCTGTCCGCGCGGGGGACGTCATCCAGACCGCAGTACGTCATCTGTCAGCCAAGGATAAGAAGACACTCGCGTCTAATGTGAGCCAGGCTCCCGCTTGGATGCGCCCGACGCTTTTCTCAATCGCGAACGAAGCGTCGGATAACGTCGGTGGATAAGGTAGCAATTCTTCCCACCAGCGATCGGGCTGCCCTTTTGGCGAGACGGGCGCAGGCCGGGGTGTCGCTAATACGATCATCGAAAAGGACTTTTGGGTTTGCTGGACATTGAAACGGCTTTTTGTCCTGCCCGAGAAGGACGCCACTAGTCTCGTCTTCAAGGGCGGCACATCGCTTTCCAAGGCGTTCGGCGCTATCCGTCGATTTCTGAGGATATCGACTTGTCGTTGCATCGGGCGGATCTCGGCTACACAGCCGATCGCGACCCCGAGAAACAAGGCATCAGCAAAAAGCAATCGAATAAGCTCATTGACGCCTTGGTGAGGGATGTCGAGTGGCATATCGCCAATAAGCTGGTTCCGGCTCTTCGATCCGCCATCACCGCACACCTCGGAGAATCCAGGGGCGTGTGGTCGTTGGAGATCGACGGCAGCGACCCACAGACAGTGAACTTCCACTATCCGACTGCGCTACCCGCCTTCGAATATGATGGCATGGCCTATATAAGTCCAAGAGTTAGATTTGAACTTGGCGCGCGTGGCGATCCATGGCCGACTGAGCAGCGGATCATTCGCCCATATGCCGCAGAGGATTATCCTGATTTCTTTGAGGAGCCGGAGCACGCGATTCCTGTCCTCTCCGCCACTCGGACCTTCTGGGAGAAGGCTACTGCATTGCATGCGGAAGCGCATCGCCCCGCCGTGTCTCCCACGCCACGGTACTTTTCTCGGCACTACTACGACCTCGCAATGCTGCTCGATACCGACGAGGGTAAAGCCGCAATAGCTGATTTCGACCTCTTGACGGTGGTGGCGAAGCACAAGGCGGTCTTCTTCCGGTCGAGCCGGGCAAACTATGAGGCCGCCCGGCCGGGCACCTTGAAGCTTATCCCAAGTGCGGCCAGATTCAGAGACTTGCGAGCCGACTATCGTGCCATGGCACCGATGATGTTCGATCAGGAGCCGCCTTCGTTCGACGAAATACTTGCCAAAATTCGGGAGCTTGAAGAGGCAACCAATAGGTGATGCTCTCCCTCTGAATACGATGTCAGGCTGGTTTCGCCGTCGAGATTGTGCGAGGTCGAGCTTCGTCGTCATCACATGACGCGCCTATGAGCGGGCAGAATGTCGACGGAGCATCCGAGCGTTTGGAGGACCTGCAGGACCTTCCCAATCTGCGCCGTCGGCTTGCCTGCTTCGAGATCGACGATGAACCGAGTCCGACGCCGACAACACCGGCAAGTTCGTCCTGCCGCAGGTTTTGCGCCTTACCTGCGCTTCGTACCAGTGTGCCAACATCGGATAGGGTTCTTAGCCATTTTGCCATCTTTTCTTTCCCGCTCGGGAAAATACCAACTCCTCGGCAAGTTGTTGAGAGATAAAGTTCCCGATCGGTAAAATTGTTGGCGCAGGATGATGTCTGGCCGGGCATCTTTCCCAATCAGACAACTCTCGGTTACATCCTCACCGCTGCCGGCGTGTTTGTTAGTCGCTGCGCACGAGACGTAGGTTGGAACTGCCCGGAGCGCTCGCGTTATCGAAAAGCCTGTACCCGCAGGTCACACCAGCGAATTCTCCTCAAGGCTCTCATCGCATCCCGGATGATGCGTGTTGCGCTTCCGTTGCGGGCGGCTGAGGTTGAAACGAACCTAGCTCGAGCATGCAGCATTCGCCAGTAATGCCGGTCTAGGTGGTGCTGCTAACGCGAGCGCCACCGCCGCCCGTCAGCGCACAAGATTTGACTTGCGGCAGTGAATTACGAGGGACCGTCGCCGAAATCGCCCAGTCCCTCAGCCGCGTCCCGAAGCCGTGGCGGATATCACCGTGGCTCCACGCAGACGTAATGACCGGTGACGAAAGTCCTGAGCGCAAATTTGCCGCCGGCGATGGGTTCGATATGGAACTTCTCCCAGGGTCCGATGCTGGTGCGATTTGCGTTGCACTCGCGTCCGCCTCCCGATTCGGCAGTCAGCAGGTGCCCGTTGGCCGTCAGAAAACTCGCCGTCCCGTCCCCATGCTTGATCAATCCCCAGCGCTCCCACGCTCCGACTTCCGGACGGTTTGCGTAGACACCTTTTCCCCCTCCATCGACGGCAGAGAAATGACCCATGTGCGACATGAGCGAAACCTCGCTGCTGTCGCGGCAGGTTCCGATCTCGAACGCTTCCCATTCACCGACCTGGTTGCGGTTTGCGACCACGGGGCCGAAGGTGTTGGGGTCGGGCTCGCTTTCAAGCACCAGGCCCAGTGCTGCGCCGATCGCAAGGCCGAGCGGCGTCCCGATCGAGACCGCATTGGCGATCGTCGCCAGGGGCGCAAACTGCAGCGCCGTCGCAAGAGCCGGTGATTTTGCAATGGCCGCGACGAGCCAGGCGGTGATCGTGACCCCGGCGACGCCGATCCTTGCGCTGTCGGCGAGAAGTTCGAACCGCCCGCCCATAAGCCGGGGATGAACGAGAATTCCCTGAACGCCGACCACACCATTGATCTCAACGCCATTGTTGCCGCCGAGCCGATCCACAAAGTTGATGTAGACGATGGAGGCGAAAAGGGCGCCGGCAATCACCGGAGCTGCGACCCCGGCAGCAGCAAGAAGCGGCCCCCCTCCTTCGATCAGAACCTGGCTCAGCTTGATCGTCTGGTCATGATCGAGGATCAGCGTCCACACCGGACCCTTCATCTTGAACTCGCCTGCCGACGGTCCCTCCCGCACGATCTCGTGGACGGCCTTGTAGGTTTCGGGATCGGCCAGGAAGTGGTCGATATCGAACGCGCCGCCATGCAGCAGCAGCCCCCTTTGCGACCGGTCGAGATCGGCAACACGATCCTCGACGCGCCCGATTGGCCGACCGCGATTGGCGCGGCCTTCAACCTGTCCTTCGCCGGCGCCTATGGGTCGGAGAACCATCTGTCCCTCCATCGTTCAACAGAAAATCTCATCGCACGTCATGTCAGGCGGATTGCTCGAGGCCTTGTCTGACCATGGCCCGTTCAGGCACCTCCACGGTCTTCCGGCTACGGAAGACAACCACCGCAAACAGAAGCATCGATGCAAGGGTGAGAACCGAACCGACCTTGGCCAGCAATTCGCCTGCGCCAGAGACCGCCATGGCTATGCCCGGAACGAGCAGCACCATGCCGACGGTTGCCACAGCGAAATGTACCTTCGCCAGCACATGTTCGCCGGCCTGGGGAACGAGGTGGTAGTAGACGCCGAAGAGTGCCAGCGTCACCCAACCGACGAGATTGAGGTGGGCGTGGGCTGCCGCCAGCCTATGATCGCCGGTTGCGGCCATGACGATGCCCCAGATCATTCCAAGCGTCACGTAGATGACCGCCGTCATAAAGAACCAGAAAGATATCCCACGCACATTCGTTGCTCCTGTTAGCGCTTGCGAGATCAAGCCGCGCCGAGCGGCGGCCCGGTGAATGTCAGGCCGAAATGTGCGCCGATCGCGGCGACCTGATCCATGTCTTCGGGGATACGGCAGTTGTGCTTAGCCATCTCGGCGAAGAAACCTTCGAAGCCGCCGGGGGTCATGATGGTCAGCATTCGGGCAGGTAGATCGCCGATTACCCGGAACGTGTGCTCCGTTCCGCGCGGAACGAAGACGACGCTGCCCGGACCTTCCAGTCGTCTTTGGCCATTCATCCAGAATTCGACTTCGCCGGACTGGACATGAAAGGTCTCGTCCTCGCGATTGTGAACGTGCCGGGGAGGGCCGTAGCCCGGCTGGTCGAGGCTTTCGAAGATGCCGACGCGCGTCTGCGTCTGCGCTGCCGTCAGGGAAATCCTGTAGGTCGTGCCGAGCCACTCAACGCTGTAGGGTACCGAGCGCGCAACCATCGAAGCCTCCCGCCGTCGTGTCATCGTGATCGATGCGGGAAATCGTGCCAGAACGGAATCTATAATTGAAATCGATAGTTGTTATAGAATAAATTCGGCGGATGAATTTATCGAGCTTCGACCTCAATCTTCTGCGGGTGCTCGATGCCTTGTTGCACGAGCAGTCCACCGTGAAGGCCGGCGAACGCATCGGCCTTTCGCAGCCGGCCGTCTCCTCTGCGCTCGGCCGGCTTCGCCATGCCCTGAACGATCCACTTTTCGTGCGCGAGGGGCAGCGTCTCGTGCAGACGGAATATGCAAGAAGTCTCGAATTCCCCCTCCGTCACATCCTGGAGGATGTCGAGGCGCTCCTTGCCGGGCCTGAGAGCTTCGACCCGGCGAACGCCGAGCAGAGCTTCAAGATCTCCGGCTCCGACTTCTTTGCGGAAATGCTGATGCCGCCCCTTGCAAACGCGCTCTCGCGGCTGGCGCCGAAGATCCAGGTGCAACTCGTCGATCTGGTCCCTGACAATTACGTCGGGACGCTCGAAAGGCATGGGATAGACCTCGCCTTCGTGCCGAAGATCGACTTTCCGACCTGGACCGACATTGCGCCGGCCTTCCGCTCCCGCTTCGTGATGATTGCGCGTAGAGGGCATCCGCGGCTCGAGCGGGCTGAAGTGAGAGAAGGCGAGACCGTGCCGATCGACCTCTTCTGCGATCTCGGCCATGTGGTGTTCTCGCCGGAGGGCAAGCTGAAGGCCATGGGCGATGCGGCGCTCGCACGGATCGGGCGGGAACGGCGCGTCGTCATGACCATGCCGGTCTTCGGAGGGGTCACTAATGCGGTCGCGGGCAGCGATCTCGTCACGCTCTTGCCGGAGCAGCTCGCGCGCAAGGTGGCGCCCCGTTTGGGCCTTGCCATCTATACGCCACCCATGCCGATCAATCCGGTTCAGATCTGCATGATCTGGCACAGGCGCAACACCAATCACCCGACCCACCGTTGGCTGCGGGACTTGGTTCTGGAGCTTCTCGCACCCCTGAACGACGATGAAGAACGGGCGTAGTTCGACGTTCGAGAACGACGGCTCTCACAGATGGTTGATCCTCCGACCGGACTTGCAATCATTTTTAAATGCTAATATTTTAACGCTAAACGCGATATTTAGGGATATGTGCTATTATGATCGCATTTAACATGTTATCCCCAGCCGAAGTTATCGGAGGCTTGGCGGAAAGAATGAAGCGCCGGAGAATCCAGCACGGACTGACCCAGCGGGAACTGGCGGCAAGATCGAATGTCTCATACGGATCGCTGAGGCTGTTTGAAGAAAGTGGGAAAATCTCGCTCGGAAGTCTCGTGAAAATTGCCTTCGTCCTTGAGGCCGAGGCTGAGTTTGATCACTTGTTTCCAAGTCGGCCGCCGCAGAATATCGATGATATCGTCGATCGTCCTCTTAAGCAGCGGGTTCGCCGGAAATGAAGTTCAAACCAATCCAGCGGCGCCTGCATACGATCTTACCTTTTCGTCCGGTCCAGGCGGAGAACACAGCGCTGCAATCGCTGGGGAAGGTAGAACCCCTGGAATGCCTCACCTCTTGGCGGTCGCCAGAGGGGCTTCGATCTCGGATCAAGATGCCAAGGATGTTATAGAGCAAGTGCGAACGGCCGTGGACCGATGGCCGCAGTTTGCTGAAAAAGTCGGACTATCCAGATCCCGTACCGCTGAACTCGACAAACTCTTGAACGGTAGTCGGCCGGCTCAGACACTTCGCGTGACCTATGACCTAAATAACTATAGCATTTCTCGGCCAACACGCACAGCCGATACCGCGAGGAATGATGATACGGGCGGTTTCAGCCCGAAGCGTTGAACCCCGGCTACGAATTGGTGGCAGTTGCTACCTAATTGCGCATTTTCGCTGCCGGGCGCTTGATCCGGTACCGGCGAGCCACAGCCGCTTCGTCCGAAATCTCTCTTGGCGCATAGTGGAGTGGCGCAGCGTGCCGCTCAATTTTGTTCGCTATCGTCTGCCAGTCACACCTTCGTCGCTTCCTTCGACCCGTTCCAGGAGAGCGAGCAGTCCCTCGAGGAGACGGGTTGGCGAGGGCGGGCAGCCGGGGATATGAAGGTCGACCGGAACGACCTCCGACACGCCGCCTGTGACCGCGTAGCTCCCGGCAAAGCAACCGCCGTCGCGGGCGCAATCGCCAACGGCCACCACCCATTTCGGCGCGGGCATTGCGGCAAAGGTCCGTTCGAGCGCCTCGCGCATGTTCTTTGTCACGGGACCGGTGACCAATAGCGCGTCGGCGTGGCGCGGCGAGGCGACGAAGTGGATGCCGAAACGCTCGATATCGTAGAAGGCGTTGTTAAGCGCGTGGATTTCGAGTTCGCAGCCGTTGCAGGAACCGGCATCGACCACACGGATCGAGAGGCTGCGACCGAGCCTGCGTCGCGCGCGCTCATCGACGGCGCGGCCAAGCTCGTCGACTGCCCCTTGCGAAGGTGCCGGCGCCTTCTCCGTCAGCGGCTTCCGCACGAGGCTTTCGAAGAGGAGTTTTCGCATGGCTTCCGTCCCTCCCTAAAGATCCTGGCCCGAATAGGAGCAGTTGAACGACTTGTTGCAGAGCGGGAAGTCGGCGACGATGTTGCCTTCGATTGCGACCTCCACCACTGGCCATTGAAACCAGGAGGGGTCGCGCAGATGGCACCGTTCGACCGTGCTGTCCGCCGAAAGCCGCAGCCAGACGAGAATGTCCCCGCGAAAACCCTCGACGAGAGCTGCGCCCTCGCACGTCCTGCCGAGGTCGGGCACCGGAACGGCGATCGGTCCGTCGGGCAGAAGGTCGAGCAATTGATCGACGATCGAAAGGCTCTGCTCCACCTCGCGGATGCGCACCCACACACGGGCGTTGACGTCACCTTCGGCAAAGACCGGCACGTCGAAGATCAGCCGGTCATAAGGGGCGTAGCGCAGGACATGGCGCGCATCGAAGCTGCGGCCCGAAGCGCGGCCGGCATAGCCGCCGGCGCCGTATTGCCGCGCCAGTTGCGGTTTCAGGACACCTGTCGTCACGGTCCGGTCCTGGAGCGAGGCGGTATTCTCATAGAGTTCGACCAGGGGCGGGAAGCGTCGGCGGATGTCCACCACGACCTGCCGGATCGCTGCGATACCGCTACCTTCGAGATCGACGGTGACGCCGCCCGGCGCGATCCGATCCCGCATCAGCCGATGGCCGAAGGCGGCGTCGGCCGCACGCAGCACCTTTTCGCGCAGCACGCCGCAATGAGCGAGCATGAGGGGAAAGGCAGCGTCGTTACAGATCGCCCCGATATCGCCGAGGTGGTTTGCCAGTCGCTCGAGTTCGGCCATCAGCGCGCGCAGCCAGACGGCGCGCGGCGGGGCCTCGAAGCCGATCGCCGCCTCGACGGCGTTCGCAAAGGCAAGACTGTAGGCGACCGTGCTGTCGCCGGAGGTCCGCCCTGCAAGCTGCGCCGCGCGGCTGATCCCGGCGCCCGCCATCAGCCCCTCGATGCCCTTGTGGACATAACCGAGCCGCGCTTCCAGCCGGACGATTGTCTCGCCATTCACGGTAAACCGGAAATGCCCCGGTTCGATGATCCCGGCGTGGACGGGGCCGACGGGGATCTGGTGCAGGCCTTCGCCCTCCGCGGGCAGGAAGGCATAGGCGCGGCCGGCGTCGCTCGCCGGCTCTGCTGTGCCGAGGGGCGCGCGAACGCCCCATCGCCCGTGGTCGAGCCATGGGCGCGGGTCTGGCAGCCCGACCGGCTCCAGCCCGAAGAGGTCGCGGACCGTTCGTTCGAGGCGGAGCGCCGGCGGATGGTGGCGCGCGACGGAGGGATAGCTTCCGCTCAGGCCTTCGAGGCTCACAACGCCGATCGTTCCGGGCGCCTCGAAAAGCGCCATATGCACGGCCTTCGCCTCGCCCCAGAGGCCAAGGAGAGTCCAGCGTCCGGCGGCAAGCGCCTCGGCCGCGGCGATCCAGCCCGCCTCGTCGACGACGGTGCGCGTAAACGGGCGATGTTGTTCGACCATTCGGCCTTCGAGGAGGAATTCGGCGAGTATCGTCAC